>DATDNS010000098.1:0-4698 GCA_036518155.1 Bacteroidota bacterium | reverse complement strand
GTCATCAAGGCCTACAATTTGACACCAATCGAGATAATATGAGCGTCACCGAAACCCTGACCGAACGGAACATAAGCATAGTCAAGTTGGAGTATCGAATAATGAATTCCGAGTCCGGCGCTCAGACCACGCAGGTCATTGCCGGTCTGATATCCAAGACGGGCAGAGAGCATCTTTGTATAATTTGCCTCGAACCCCAAATGGACTGAATTAATTTTCGCAATTGTCTCACGCGATATTGCGAAGGCTCCAAGAATCCCAAAATCTTCGCTGCTCAGGGTATAATTTGCACCCGCTTTGACTGTCGAAGGGATTTCTGTCCTTTGTTGTCTGAAGGCGCCCAATTGCCCGGCGTTGTTGAGCGAAGCTCCCAGAGAAAACCCGTCGAACGGTGTGTTGTAGAGCCCGCCGATGTCGATGGCATATCCTGAAGCATCATCGACATATATCTTGTCGTACAAATACTTGAATGCCCCGCCGAGCTTGAGATCAGGAGAAAGAGAGGCTCCATACGTTATCTGGAAAACGGTTGAGTGAGCATTGAAGGAGCCGATTTCCGGTCCGGGGACGTCGCGGATCGATATTCCGTCAATGCTGGTGCTTGCTATGGCAAGTCCAATGGTCCCGATCGGAAGCGGGAGAGATGTGCTGATAATTTGTGTGTGAATGTCTTGAATCCACTGCATTGCGGAGAACATTACTTCGGGAGTTGTCCCCGAACTAAGGCACGCGGGATTGAGAAAGGAACTCGTTGCGTTCTGCGGATCGGCGACTACGGCACCGGCCATGCCGAGGACGCGGGCCGGATAGAGGAATTTCAGACTTGCCTCGCCCGTCGAAGTCCCCTGGGCCGAAAGATACACGGGAAGTAACAGAATCAAAGAAACTATTCGAATTCTCATTGGAAGCTCAGCGAAAGAGACAAGTAGTGCATTCCGGTGGTAACATACGGTTCAAAAACATATGCATAATCGATCCGGGGATTCCACGTGGCAACCTGTGTCTGGACGGAGAAACCCAACGAAGGTTTCGCGGCTACAGATCCTGAAAGTGATATCTGGTCTATTCCGGCTCTTATCTGGAGGCCGCTGAAGAGGTCCGCCTCTGCTCCCATTCTCACGTATGCTGCAGCGCCAATCCATTCTGCTTCACAAGAGCCAATCATTCCCAGGTCGTATGAATCATAACTGACCGCCAGCCGTTTGCGCAATGGAAAAAGGTCCTGATATGAACTCCCCAACTCTCCATAGAGCTTTGAAGTATCCCATTTGTATTTCGACAGAACATCTTGCAATACAAAGGCTACCTTGATTTCATTTGAAACAGAATAGAGGACGCCGGCGTCCAAACCAAGGGTTGAACTCTTGACGTTTTCGAACAAGCTGTAGTAGAGTAACTTGGCCGACACACCTAGAGCAAACGATTTCTCAGGTAGAATGCCGAACGAAAAGAAGAACTGGTTCTCCGAGGTGGAGTAGGTCTGGGTCTGCAAGCCATCATTGTCTCTGCCGTCGATATTGCTTACTCCCGCATTGATGACCCCAATCGAAAGGCCGGCATTTGGGTTCAAGTGCTGTGTATAGCTGGCGAAATTTAATCGCCTGTCCAATGAGAGGCTCCCGTAGGAGAGGAGGACGGTCGGGACTGATTGAAATGGTAAGAGTGCAGGATTATAGTAGGAATTCATATTACCAAACGGTACAGAAGTCAATGCGTTGCCCATACCGATTCCGCGCGCTCCAAAACCCATACGAAATGGCGAACCAGCCAAACCACCCAGGACATCAGAAGTCTGTGAATGGGCCGTAACGACTCCGATAATCAATATTAGGGTGATAAGGCTAAGTCTTTTATTTAAACACGATTGTTTCATTTAATTATTGAATCACTAGAATTTTACCCCATTCTGCGTTCGACCCCGAAATCTCAATTTTGTAGAAGTAGACTCCATTTGAAACTCTGCGATGCTGTTCATCATTACCGTCCCAGATTTCGTCATATTCCTTGCCGAATGATCGATGGGCGTTCTGGAGCAGTGTTCGAACAGGGTGCATGCCGTAGTCGAAGATCCGGATTGTCACGGGAGCATCCTGACTGATGAGGCTGTAGTGGATTCGGACTACTTCCTGATTTGGCGAAAACGGCAGAGGATAGGAATACGTCCTGGAACTTGATCCGACGCGATCGTACGTTCTGAATATCTTCCACGCTGAGCCAAAGGGGGAAGAAGGAGAGTCAAGCGTATAGGCGATTCCGTCACCACCGGCAACCCAAACGGTGTCGCCCTCAGCTGCCACCGCGAACATTTCCTTCGCTGCAAATCGTTGGAAACTCGACTGATCTACGATCGTGCCATTTTGGACCCAGGAATTCCCTTTATCCGAGGATCGAAAAAGGCCGTTGTCCGTAGCGATGTAAACAAGAGAATCCTTGAACGCAATATTGTGGGCAAACTCTCCCAACAAGGCAGTCTTCCACGTTGCGCCTCCGTCAGCCGAATAACTGACGCCTCGTTGCTCGTCGCTCGCTTCGGCATTCACCGTAGCGGCCCACACAATGCGATTGCTCCCAAAGCGTTGCTCTTTGATCGCCACAACAAAATTGCCGGATATTGGCTCCAATTGGTTTTGATGAGAGAATTTCCGCCAGCTTATTCCTCCGTCGGTCGACTTGTTGATGCCTCCCGCCGTCCCAACCCAGATCGTACTGTCATCGCTCGCATACACCGAAAAGACTCTGTGATTCAAGTTTGAGCTAAGTCCTGCCTTTCCGCTTGATGGAGAGAGGTCAAAGTTGAGGGTGTCCGTCGGTGAGATAGAATTGGCGCTGACTCCGGAATCCGGCGGCAGCACTACCAGTTCCCACGAAAGACCATCGTTGGTAGATTTGCGAAGCATTCCTGCGAAATTGGCAGTCCAAACCGCGGTGTTCGTAACGGCCAGATCATAGGTGATATTGTTTGCGCGTGTCGTTATTGCCAGGGTTTTGATCCAATTTATTCCGTATCGAACAGAATCCACAAGGCCCGAATCCACAGGCTGAGGAATGAAGTTCCACGTAAGCCCCCGGTCGGTTGAGAAATCGAGTCCGTCACCTTGCGGGATTGACTGATTATCCTGTGTAAATGACGACGCTACCGCGACCCAGATTATTCGATCATTCATAGCAAGCGCCGAGGTCCCCTTTGAATCGAATACGGAGGTATTTGCAAAATTCGTGAAACCAATTCCCCCGTCGACCGTCCTGCTAAGTCCCTTGTCCGTGCCGAACCAAACCGTGTCTCGTTCGACAAGAATGTCGCTTGCCGAATTCGACGGCGGTAAAGGATCCGAAATGCTGCTCGAATGGATTTTGTAAGTTCTCGCCACCTGTGAGACAAGTTGCGAAGAAAGAAGGGTACCCATGATGAATAGTGCCGCAGCCAACTTCATTGTACAACCTGAATGTTGTGGACAATTTTTTGGCTGAAAGCATTCGAGCGATCTACGGCCTGGAATTCAAAGCGGTACGTTCCTGGAGCATTTGAAGTGGTGATGAGGACTGTGAGCGTGTAGATACCGTCGCCTTTTACGTCGTCACCGCTCGTGAAATCGGGAGGGTACAGTATCACCTGGCTCCCGTCATCATACATAAGGAATGGATTGCCCGAAGCGGGTGAGCCATCAGGCTTGAAGGAATTGAAGAAGACCCTGGCAATATCCGACTGTCCATCAGCATCGGTTGCCTTGACCATCAGCCTGAATTGTTGTGTATGTCCTCCGACAAGAATCGTGTCAGGTGCCTGAAGGTTCGAAATAACAGGTGAATGATTGGACGTGTACCTTCCGATTGCAATCGGTAGTTGGTAGGAATTGCTGCCGTATCCCTGAATGCTCTTCGCCGAAATTTGGCAATAATATATCCCGACCACAAGGCTCTGGACGGATACCGAAAACTGGCCGCTGAAAATACTGTCGCCGGCGGATTGATCGGGCGCAATTCCATCGTCATGGAGGATTCCCGAAGCGAGAGCCGTACTGCCGGAAAGATCTGCCAACGAAAATGTGACTTCCGACAGCTGGGACGAACCCGGTGCCCGGGCTATACGTGCTTTGGCGACGAATTGGACAACGGATGCGTTTTGGGTAAGGAGTCCGAGATCGATGGTGTCGGGAGAAACGAATGCATTCAAGAGGAGTGGAGGCGTACCCGTGGAATCAATAACGGCGTTGCTCTTTTTTTCACAAGACGCAAAGATGAGCAAAAAGCAGAGGAATAACGGAGCGGCGATGGCTGTGGGCAATTCGCCTAAACGCGAATGTACCCCCATAAATCGATATTTGAAACGGAGCCGACTCAAAGATTGCCTGTCAGACAAACCACCAATGAATTCTCAAATTCGTAGCAATCTCTCTGAGTTGGGCCTTTCTGCTTCCGTTCTTACGTTATGGTATGAAAGAATAAGTTTAAAATCAATGAATCGAAACCGAAAACGGCAGGAAGCTGAAGGAAATCACGAATATGATCAGTGTTGCCCAACCGATGAGCGTCCTGACTCCATCGAGCGGCGTTTCGTCCGGGACAGGCGGATGATAGAGCTTGATCACGTAGTAAAGAATTCCTGCCCAAAGGAGCCAACCGCTCCAACTGTATTGGGCAAGTGGGATGATCTGTTCGAATGGTTCCTTCTTGAAGTACTCGAGCGCGGATCTCAGGATT
>DATDNS010000097.1:0-4544 GCA_036518155.1 Bacteroidota bacterium | reverse complement strand
GTCGGACACGACGACGCGCACCTTGACGGAATCAAATGGGCCGCACGGATCACAGGCAGTGACGCTGACGTGATTGCCTCCGGTCGGCCGATCACGCACGAAACCACTGTTGAGCGGAACAAAGAGGCGCATACGTTGAATGTGGCGAAAGTCCCCTTTCGGGATGCAAAAGGAAATGTCTCGGGCGTGATTGCCATCGTCCGGGACGTTACGGAACGAAAGCAAAGTGAAATTGCGCTTGAATCCCAGCGCGCATTTCTTCGCAAGATCATCGATCTTGACCCCAATTTTATCTTTGCGAAGGACCGCGAAGGCCGGTTTACCGTGGTCAATCAGGCTGTGGCGGACGCGTACGGAACGAGCGTGGAAGGGCTGATCGGCAAGACCGACGCCGATTTCGACCCGAATGCCGAGGAAGTCGAGTTCTTCCGAAAAAAAGACCTTGAAGTTATGGATTCGCTCCAGCCCCGCTTCATGCAGGAGGAGCGGATCACCGACGCCAAAGGGAATGTTCGGTGGCTGCAAACGGTGAAAATCCCGATTATCGGAGCAGACGGCAAGGCCAGCCAGGTGCTCGGGGTCTCAACGGATATCACCCTGAGAAAAAGAATTGAACTTCTCCAGAGTGCTGTCTATCAGGTCGCGCAGGCAGCGGAGAAGTCGGCGACACCCGACGAGCTGTTCAAATCCGTCCACGAGATCATCAGCTCGGTTATGCCCGCCCAAAATTTCTACATCTGCCTGTACGACCACGAAAAGGACTTGCTGACGTTCCCGTATTTTGTCGATGAAGTAGACACTGCTCCGACACCCCGAAGTCCCGGGAAGACGCTCACGGGGTATGTGCTGCGCACCGGCAAGTCGCTGCTGTGCGATGAAGCGACGGATTTGGAACTCCGGCGGCAGGGAGAGGTTGAGGTCATCGGAGCGTCATCGGCAGTCTGGCTTGGCGTGCCGCTGATCGTGGAAGGCAAAACGACCGGCGTCATGACAGTACAGCACTACTCCGACCCGAACGCGTACGGTGAGCGTGAGCTTCAGATGCTCGAGTATGTATCGTCCCAGGTGGCCAAGGCCATCGCGCACAAACAGGCGGAGTCGGCTCTCCGTCAGAGTGAGGAACGCTATCGACGGCTTGTCGAATCCTCCCCCGACGCGATCGTGATTCACGTCGACGGGAAACTTGTTTTCGTCAACGAAGCGGCGGCAAAGCTCGGTGGTGCGACGTCTCCGGACCAGCTTGTCGGCAGAAACCTCATCGACTTTGTGCACGCAGACTACCGGAAGGTTGTTGCCGAGCGGATCCAGCAGGCGACGATCGAAAAAAAAGAACTCCCTCTCATCGAGGAGAAATTCGTCAGGCTCGACGGCATTACGATCGATGTCGAGGTGTCGTCGATCCCGTTTACGTATCAGGGGCGCTCCGGAGCGCAGGTTGTTATCCGGGATATCACGGAACGAAAACGGGCCGAAGAGGCCCTTCGCCAGTCCGAGGAACGGTATCGAAGCCTTGTGAACAGCGCGCGCGACGCGATTTTCACGATCTCACCGGAAGGGGTCATTACCTCGCTCAATCCGGCGTTCGAAACCATCACCGGCTGGAAGTGTGAGGAATGGATCGGCAAGTCGTTCACGAGCGTGGTCCATCCCGATGACCACGCGTTGGCAATCCAGAATTTCAAGCGTCTGATCCAGGGGGAACTCGTTCCCGTCCACGAACTCCGGATCCGGACGAGGAAAGATACGTATGTCTCCGGAGAATTTACGACGACACCGCAGCGTCTAAGGGACCGGGTGGTGGGAATGATCGGTATTGCGCGTGACATCACGGAGCGGAAAAAGCTGGAAGAGAATCTTCGCCAGGCGCAGAAAATGGAGAGTCTCGGCACGCTCGCCGGAGGCATCGCGCACGATTTCAACAATATCCTCGCGATTATCCTGGGACACGCCTCGCTCCACAAGAAACAGGAGAACACCCCGGAAAAATTCTCCCAAAGTATTGAAGCGATCATCAGCGCAACGAACCGGGGGGTAGGTCTTGTCCGGCAATTGCTGACGTTTGCACGAAAAGCTGAATCGCTCGTCGAACCGATCGAGCTTAACGAAACGATTCGGGACCTCCTGAAACTGCTGCACGAAACGTTCCCAAAGACCATCCAAATCACCACACATCTCGCGGACGATTTGCCTGCAATCAGAGGCGACTCGACGCAGATCAATCAGGTGCTGATCAATCTCTGCGTCAACGCAAGGGATGCAATGCCGAGCGGTGGAAAGCTTTCCCTGACGACGAAGCTTGTCTCGGGCGCCGCCGTGACCATGAGATTCCCCGAGGCTTCCGCCAATCAGTACGAGCAGGTCGACATTGTCGATACGGGGTTCGGAATGGATGAAGCGACGCGAAGCAGGATGTTCGAGCCGTTCTTTACGACGAAGGAACGGGGAAAAGGAGTGGGGCTGGGGCTTGCAGTGGTGTTTGGTATCATGAGCAGCCACAACGGGTTCATTTATGTCGAAAGTGCCCGGGGGAAGGGGACTTCGTTCCATCTGTTGTTTCCCGTGCGGGAACGGCCAGGTGGGAGTGCGGCTTCGGGGAGCGAAGAGCCGTCCGAGGTGAAAGGAGGACACGAGACAATTCTTCTCGTCGAAGATGAGGACCTTCTGAGAGATGCGGCCAAAGAAATCCTTGAATCGAGCGGCTACACGGTTCTCACGGCGGCAGACGGCGAAGAAGCGAACAGGATCTACGCGCGGAGACATCCTGATATTTCGCTGCTGCTCTCGGATTTTGGGTTGCCCAAACTCCAGGGAGATGAGCTGTTCAAAAGCATCAAGGCAATCAATCCGAAAGTCAGGGCGATCTTTGCGAGCGGTTACCTAGATCCCCAGCTGAAGACCGAACTCCTGCGTGCGGGAGTGAAAGATTTTATCCAGAAACCGTATGTCCCGGACGAAATACTCAGGAAGATTCGTGAGACGCTCGACGAGCCGTAGGGCCACCATACCCTGACAACGTGACCCTCGTGAAGGGAAGACGTTGTCACGGTCGCAATCCCGTTAGGTACCGATCACCGGAAAAAGAACCTGATGCCGATTCCTGCCCCGATTTCGAAATCGGTCGAAGGGGCGAGGACGAGAACCGGCACAACCTGCAGAAACACATCGATGGGGGCGTGCATCGAAAGCCAATCGATGCCAAACACTCCCCGGAATCCCAACGCTGCATCATACCGCCCCCCCGAGGCAATGACACCGCCGACACCGTAGTAGACAGGAAACCGTTCAGTTGCACGAATGACGTCGAACGAGTGCCAGAGGTAGTCCCCGCTGAAGCTGACTCTTGTTCCCAGGAACGGGTCAGCCGATCTCCACGCCAGTGCGAACTGGGCCGCATTCGATTGCGAGGTCCAGAGTTTTGCGCTGATCCCTGTCGGATCGCCGATGATCACGCCAATTCCAAATCCTCTGTCCTGCGCCCGGGAAGCTGTGGCAAGGACAAGTGAAAGAAGACACAGAGCATACGCGATGTGTTTCATATTCTCCTCCTCGATTTGTTCCTCAATGGAGCATCTCTCACAAAGATACAACGTCCCGACGTCCGAAGTTGTTACCTGCGTCAATGCGGCTTGCCGACGACTGGCGGCACAGGCACGGAGATTCAGCTGAAATCAAAACCGTGTATACTTTTTGCACACGTTCACGAACCTCCCCTTTGACCGACAAAAGAAAACCCCGGCGTTGCTGCCGGGGTTCCCGTGGATCGAACTGCAATGAGGGTTTGTCAGGCGCTTGCGGGAGCGCCGGACTTTTGTTTGAAGACAAACGCAAGGACGGCGCCGGCGATGACATATTCAAGAACTCCGTACACGAACCACTGGAGTGCGAGCGAGTACGGTATGGCGATCATTGCGTAACTCCCGTAGGCCTTCCCAACGCTCAGCCAGATACCGATATACGTTCCGTAACGGACCCCTTCAATGACTCCTTTATTCTCAAACCCTTTCGAAAAGATGAAGGCAAAGAAGAACGACCCGATGAGCATCACGACGTGAAAAATCCACATCTTCGACATCATATCCGGCCGCCATACCTGCATCGTTGCCTGGTAGGCAGAACTGAGAATGACCATGTTCACGACGGCCTCAAGGATTTCGATCGTGATGAAGACCGCAACGAATCCAAGCCATACCTTTTTGTTCATAGAAACCTCCTTATGAGTGGTGGGAAGGATAAAGTTGGACCGGACCCCCGATGTTTACCAAAAAATCAGTACAGAGTCAATGTAATGACGAGGGAGTGCGTCTGGACTGGAATTCCTTGTGGGTATTTTCTGCTCACCGGCGCTTCGATCGCGCTAAGATCAAATTTGACAAAGATTTGGAAGAACGCAAATACTTCCGGACTGGTGCCCATTTGACAATTGCCATCGGTGGACGTAAATTGACAATTGGAAGGAAGGAGCTACGAAGATGTCAAGAACCGTAGCGCCGTAGATCAATGGGAGATATGCGTGATGGGTTTGATTCCTTCTCACATCAAGAACC
>DATDNS010000096.1:0-3913 GCA_036518155.1 Bacteroidota bacterium | reverse complement strand
TCACGCGGGCCAACGACAATACGCTCTGCTTCGGATTCAACGGTGAGCTGTACACGATGAAACCCGGCAGTGAACCCAGGAAGATAAGTGTCCGCATCGGCACGGACGGGCGCGCGACGCTCGACAAGATTGTGCCTGTGAACGAGAAGTTTACGGAGATGAAGCTTTCCCCCAACGGCAAGGAGTTTGCGTATGTGTTCCGCGGAGAAATCTTCGTGACGAGCATGGAGGGGGGCATCACCAAGCGGATTACAAACACTCCATGGCAGGAACGGAGCGTCAGCTTTAGTCCCGACGGCCGCTCCCTTGTCTATGCGGCGGAAAAAGATAAGAGCTGGAATGTCTACACGACAAGCATCGTCCGGAAGGAAGAACCGTATTTTTACGCGTCGACCATCCTGAAAGAGGAGCCGGTCGTCGCCACCGACGCCGAGGAATTCCAGCCTTCGTTCTCACCGGATGGAAAGGAGGTTGCGTACCTCGAGAATCGCGTCGTGCTCAAAGTGATCAACCTGAAAACGAAAGAGACCCGGACAATCATGCCAGCGGACAAGAACTATTCCTATGCCGACGGCGACCAATACTACCAGTGGTCACCCGATGGAAAGTGGTTCCTCGTTCAATTCGGGTACCCCGAACGGCTCTTCACATCGGAAGTAGGATTGGTTTCATCGGATGGAAAAGGCGAAATCCACAACCTTACGTTGAGCGGTTACGACAATTATGCACCGAAATGGGTGATGGACGGCACCATGATGATCTGGGGCTCCGACCGGGAAGGCACCCGCGAGCAGGGAGGGAATTTATTCAGCGGTGATGTCTACGGCATGTTCTTCACGAAAGCTGCGTTCGACCGCTTCAAACTCACGAAAGAAGAATTTGCGCTGGTGAAAGAACAGGAGGACAAGGACAAGAAAGAAGCGGACGAAAAAGCAAAGGACAAGAAAGCAAAGAAGGCGGAAAAGGATACGCTGCCGCAGGTTGTGGTCGACTGGAACAATCTCACGGAACGCAAAACCAGGCTCACCGTGTATACTTCCCCCGTCAGCGACTGGGTCCTTTCGAAAGACGGCGAAAAACTCTTCTACCTTACGAAGTTCGACAAAGGGAATGACCTCTGGGTAACGGAGCTGCGCACGAAGGAGACAAAACTGTCTGCGAAGCTCGGTGCTGATCAGGTGGCGATGGAGCTTTCCCCCGACGGCAAATTCATTTTCCTGCAGGCGGACGGCAAACCGATGAAAGTGGATGTCGAAAGCGGCAAGGCCGAACCGGTCAAAACAGGCGGCGAGATGGTCCTGAAGCAGGCGGATGAGAGGGATTATATTTTTGACCACGCGTGGCGGCAATTCAAGGAGAAGATTCTCTTTCCCGACATGCAGGGAGTGGATTGGGGTTATTACTATTCGGACTACAAGAAATTCCTCCCCTTCATCAACAACAACTATGATTTCGCCGAATTATTGAGCGAAATGCTCGGTGAAGCGAACGTGTCACACACCGGAGGCCGCTACTACTACAATCAGCCGAATTCCGACCAGACTGCCGAGCTCGGATTGTTGTATGATTTCAGTTTCACCGGCAACGGGGTCAAGGTCGCCGAAGTGGTGGAAGCTGGCCCGGTGGATAAGGCCGCATCGAAGATCCGTACCGGGAATATCATCGAAGCGATCGACGGTGAAGCGATCACCCCCGCAATCGACTTCTATCAACTGCTGAACCGGAAAGTCGGAAAACTGACCTTGCTCTCCGTGTTCGATCCGGAATCCGACAAGCGTTGGGAAGAATCTGTCAAACCCATTTCTGCGGGCGATGAGAATGAACTGCTCTATCAGCGGTGGGTGAAGAACCGGCGGGAAGAAGTGGACAAGCTTTCAAAGGGTGAAATTGGCTACGTCCACGTCCGCGCGATGAACGATGCAAGCATGAGGACGGTCTTTGAAGAAGCGCTTGGCCGCAACGTCGGGAAGAAGGCGATTATCGTCGATACCCGGTTCAACGGCGGCGGGAATATCCACGAACAGCTGTCGGATTTCCTGAGCGGCAGGAAGTATTTCGATATTATCCCCCACGGGCAGTACGTCGGCTCGGAACCGTATGACAAATGGACGAAACCCTCTATCGTCCTCATCGGCGAGAGCAACTATTCCGACGCGCATCTCTTTCCCGTGGCGTATAAGCTCAAAGGTGTCGGAAAGACACTGGGAATGCCCGTTCCCGGCACCGGCACGTTCGTCTGGTGGGAACGCCAGATCGACCCAACGCTCGTCTTTGGGATCCCGATGGGAGGCTGGAGGACACCGGATGGGAAATTCTGCGAGAACAACCAGCTTGAGCCCGATATCAAGGTCCGAAACGAACCTGCAATCATGACAAACAATCGTGATCAGCAGATCGAAGCAGCAGTCGCGGAATTGTTGAAGAAATAGTGACTGCGTTCGATCGCAGGCTTCGTCAGGACACGACGACCCTGCGGGCCGAAAATGACAGCGCCCGGACTTCCGTCCGGGCGCTGTCGTGTTTATCCGAGGCCGGGGCAAACGTGGCCAATGCAACAGGTCGTCTTAACCGGTGATGATCACGAGATGGTTCTCCCGCCAGAAGTTTTCGGGCTTGGTGATCTTGAGGACGGTATGGCCGTTATCAAGCTCCTCCTTCGTGTAGCAGCCCTCGGAGCGTTTCGGAACAATCTCGTCGATCTTTCCGGGAATCTCAATCTCCGATTCCTTGGTCTTGTCGATGGGCTGGAAATACTCCGCATCGTAGCTGTCTCCGAGGAGCGTCGTTGAGCCGAACAATCCCCACAGGAATCCTCCTTCCCGTGTGATGATCCCCTTGTCCTTCAACTCGCTCCGCGAGCCCGCAACGTAGTAGACCGTTTGAAGAGCCGTGGTCTCGTCGTCGATCATTTTTTTCTGATCCTTGATCGTTTCGTCGCGTGCGGCAATGACCAGCGTCTTTTCCGTTACTTCGCTTTGAAGGTTTTGAACCCGCTCTGTCAGCTCGGCAACGGATTTTTCCCGTTCTTCGAGAGTCTTCTTCAGATCGTCCACCATCGACTCGATCCCTGTATATTTCGTGGTGGCTGCCTTAAGGCTGTGCTGAAGGTCCACCACACGTTTCCGGTTTGACGCGAGCATGGCGTTGATGTCCGAAATACGGGAAAGGATCTGACGCCTGAGTTCGGTTTGCGTCAGCACTTTGCTTCCTTCGTGTGCTGTCGTTTGACGAACGACTTTTTTTTCCGCTGCCCACGCAGCGTCGAGCTGATTGCTGATCTCGCTCATCGTGGTTGTGACATCTTCAATGTACTTGTCCTTCGACGCAATCTCATTTGCAAGGTCCTTGTTCTTGCTCTCAAGCTCGGCAACTTTACCGTTGTCGCAGCCGATGAGAAGGAACGAGAGGGCGAAAACTAAAACTCCGACTGTGCGCATACGTAGTCCTCCTTATTGAAAGAATCCCCGGCACGTGTACGTAATGGACAGCATTAAGAAGGCGCTGTCGTGGCCTCTGCGTACGTTAACACTGCGGGTGCTTCCGAGGTTCGAGCGGGATCACACAAAGAGCTGTCCGTGTGCGCGGCGGCACAACTTGAGAGGGCGAAGAATGAACCCGGGGAGAATCGGTTCACACGTACTGGCTATTTCTTACACAGGTCGAGCGCGAAGATACCGTCATGGTGCCTGACGGTTGCGCACGTGTTCACGTCGACCGACTGCATACGCTAGCTTCATATACCCAATCAATCTCGCAGTGATGTCTCGTGAGGTGCGCAGTCTGAAATGATGGATGAAGAACCGGTCACCAAGATTGTCAATCCTGTAGAACGTTCGCGTATCGTCGTGGCGTTCAGTCAGGACGAGATGTCCGTCGAGATGGTCAGAACCAAGCTTGTTGACAGCGGCGAACC
>DATDNS010000095.1:0-3858 GCA_036518155.1 Bacteroidota bacterium | reverse complement strand
TGTATAATTATGCAAGACCTTTGCCGACTTTTTCTTTCCGGGCAACGATTACTGTGTTCTGGCCTTCCGCGTATGCAGAATTAGAACTTCTAAAGAAAATAGGATTTTGCAAATGACCGGCAAAAAGATCGATAGTTTTTGGGAGGTCTGAGCCCCGATGCGAGAAGAGAGGGAGAGAAAAAAAGAGGCGTTCCGGCAAAAGGCGGAACGCCTCAGAAGAACAAATTTCAACTCAGAAGACCTGTTAGAAGTATACGGCCAGAGTCAGCAGTCCGGAGTTTGTGATGCCAATATTGCTACCGCTCCCGACCTTGGTGGTCGTCGAAGGTGCACCGCCACCTGGGCTGAATACCTGATCTTTTCTTGAGGTCGACATATAGCCAAGCTGATATTCGGCGGACAGGCTGACTTCCTTGTAGAGAAAGAATTCAATACCTGCAAGTGCGAAAACCTGGATAGAAGTCCCGCCGGCATAGCCGGTTCCGTTGACCGTCAGACCGCCGGCGCTGTTCTTGGTCTCGGATTGTGTCAGCGGAGCAACACCCGTCACCGTTGGTTTGGAGTCTGTGCTCGTCGTCGAGAATCCGGCTCCGAGACCCATATAGGGGATCACGCGTCCTTTTCCCATATGCCACTCTGCCGCGCCTTCCAATCCGATAACTGTCGCAGAAGCCGAACCGTCGGCGCCAGCTTGCCCCGTGCCAGGATTTGCGGAAAATGTCTGGCTTGCTGCCGTAAACTGCAGACCTGCGCGTACAGACATCGCGTCACTCAGAAAATAGCGAGCTCCGACGCCGCCGTCGAATGAGCCGGCAGAAAGAAAGGACAAGCCGCCGAATGAAAACAACATCGCTTTAGAACCAGCGCCAACGCCCGGAACAACATCTTGTCCAAACGACAACGATGCTCCGAGGCAAATTGTCATTGCAGCGACGATGAGTCTCTTCATAACTCCTCCAACAAAATGTGTTAGATAAGTGGATTAGTATTTGAAACCTGAGAATGGTATCCCTTCCGTAAAATATCAAGTAGAACCACAAAATTCAACTGACCGTGACCACCAACACAAAAGGTTCGGGGTCTCAATCGTCGATTTTTTCGCAAAACAATCAATTTGTATATTGAGTAAATACAGAACGACCAATAATGATTTCAGCGATTGATCTATGGGCTTCAACTGTGGCATCGTCGGGCTACCCAATGTGGGGAAATCAACACTTTTCAACGCAATTACAGCCGCGGGGGCGGAGGCGTCAAACTATCCGTTCTGCACGATCGACCCGAATGTGGGCGTTGTGTCCGTCCCGGATCCACGGGTCGACCGACTGACCGAGATCTACCGACCGGCCAAAGTTGTCCCGACTTCGCTCGAGTTTCTCGACATTGCCGGGCTCGTCAAAGGTGCGAGCAAGGGAGAAGGGCTTGGCAATCAATTCCTATCGCATATTCGCGATGTCGACGCGATCGTGCACGTCGTCCGGTGTTTTGATGACCCAAACGTCGTTCACGTCGACGGGTCGGTGGATCCGAAAAGAGACATTGAGATTGTCGAAACCGAATTGATTCTGAAGGATCTGGAGACCGTTGAAAAGAAAATCGTCGATGCCGAGCGGCGGGCAAAATCCGGCGACAAGAAAGCAAAATCGGAAGCTGACATGTTCGTGCGTCTTCAGCGAGAACTCTCCCTCGGCCGGCTTGCTCATTATTTTGATGCCCAAAGCGGCGATGAATCTCTCTGGCTGCGCGATGCCCACCTTCTCACGGACAAGCCGGTCATGTATGTCTGCAACGTCAATGAACAGGATACGGGCTCCGGGAATGCATTTGTTGAACAGGTTCGTACAATCGCCGCAAAAGAAGGGGCGAATGTTGTCGTTGTGAGCGCTGCGGTAGAAGCCGAAGTCGCAGAGCTGCCCGTCGAAGAAAGGGCCGGATTCCTTTCCGGACTGGGATTGCAGGAATCAGGATTGAGCAAAGTGATCCGTGAAGGATATGCCCTTCTTCGCCTGATCACGTTCTATACCGCCGGACCAAAAGAGGTTCATGCCTGGACAGTGAAACTTGGCAGTACGATACAGCAGGCGGCGGGGATTATTCACAGCGATTTCGAGAAGGGATTTATCCGGGCGGAAATTATGAAGTTTCAGGACCTGGACCGATACGGATCAGAAGCCGCGCTGCGGGACAAAGGTCTGATCCACGTTGAAGGAAAGGAATATCTCGTCGAAGACGGCGACATCGTGTTCGTGCGATTCAACGTGTAGATCGTCACAAAGAAGAGCGGACCTTTTTCTGTTTCACAGCATTCTCCGTTGCGACGGCATTCGCTGAGCGAAAGTATTCTTCGTTCCGGTGGACAAATGAGACAATCGATCCGGCATCCTTCAATTCCCGCAACACATCAACAACATTGTCCCTGCCGGCTTTCTGCGAATCGACAATCCCGTCAAGGGTCATCGCCCTTCGCTCGAGAAGAGCAAGGATTTGGGCGGGGTTGCACTTGCCGACCTCTGCTGTCTGGTGCTTGGCATAGGATCCGATAATCTCGCACGATTCTCCGAACAATTCCTGGATTTCCTTCAATTGCCCGTCCGTAACGGGTTGAACTCCCTCCACCGAGGGGGGGCGGACGACCGTATTCAACTGTATCTTTTCGGGACGGATTTCCTTGACGACAGTTCTGAGGTTCAAGAGCTCCTGCTCGTCGTCATTGTACCCTTTCACGATCATGATTTCGAGCCACAATTGTCCTTTATATTCCTCACGAAATTCTTTTAGACCTTTGACGATGGCATCGACGCGTAATTGCGGGTGAGGGCGGTCAATCTTCTCGAATACTCCCTGTGAAGCGGCGTCGAGTGACGGAAGAACGACATCCGCCGCTGCAAGATCGAATCGGACGTCTTCAAGATGAAGAAGTGTTCCGTTCGTAATGACCGCAACCGGCACCGAAGTGAGTTGCTTGGCCGCACGGATGATTTCGCCGAGTTTCAAATTCAGCGTCGGTTCTCCTGATCCGGAGAAGGTAATGAAATCGAGAGCCGATCGTTCGGCCAGCGCCTCCTCGATTTCGGCAATAATTGCATCGGCGGGGAAGTATTCACGCCTGCGCAGCGCACGTTTGTCGGTCGTGCCCACCTCACAATACACGCAGTCGAGTGTACAGACTTTTTTCGGGATGACATCCACCCCCAGTGAGAGGCCGAGTCTCCTCGATGGTACAGGGCCGAAAACGTAATTCCGTTTTTTCATCGGAGTCATAGACTATCCACAAGTCAAGTGTCGCGTGAGCCGGAGATGCGCATCCGCAGATGCAATCCCTGTATTTCACACCTGTGCAACGGTTTTCGAAACTTCCGGAATGGGTGTGCTACTGAAAATCCCGGGCGAGACGGTTGTTCAACTCTGGAGCAGCTATGAAGGATTATGTCCCGATCCCACCGCTGCTGATTTGACGGACTCAATCACTTCGATCACGACAGGATAATAGCGATCGAGCGCGCATTCCAGCGTATCGCGCTTTTTGCAGACATCGCCGGCAAATTGGTGTTCGCAGTTTGAACATACATTGGCACGCAGCGCATCGATATAGGCCTGATACGAGTCAGAATGAACGCTGCTGACAGTTTGCACGATTTCGGGAAGAAATGCGGCCAGGCTGCACGTATCATCAACGGGCATGCGGCAACCCCCTTTGCCATCGCCGTCGATACACTTGCGACAGACTTTCTGTCGGATTGAATCCCAGGGCTGTTCCATCATCGAATCCTCCGTGTGGTCCATTCGTTCTGAAATTGCATCAGCGCTGGCTGTCCTGAACGCTTTTCGGAAACAGACATCATCGGGACCCTTGCGTTC
>DATDNS010000094.1:0-4683 GCA_036518155.1 Bacteroidota bacterium | reverse complement strand
TGAAACACGATCGCGAACGCGCGCTGAGCTCCGTTGGAGGCATTGTCGAGAAACCGGATTTCTATCTCTATTTGTCTGCCATCAAGAACCTGGAAATTGTCGGGGCGTTGACAAACGGCGTCTCGCGAAAACGAATCGACGAAGTGCTTGATCTCGTCGGGCTTCAATCCCGCTCGAAGGACAGTGTAAAGACGTACTCCCACGGTATGAAGCAGCGGCTTGGAATTGCCCAGGCTCTTCTTGCCGACCCGGAGCTTGTTATTCTCGACGAGCCGACAAACGGCCTCGACCCGCAGGGAATGAAGGAAGTCCGCGACCTGGTTCGGCATCTGGCCCGCGATCAAAAGAAGACGATCATCCTTTCGTCGCACCTCCTCAACGAAGTGGAAATGGTGGCAACGCGGATGGCGGTGATCAACAAAGGCGAGATGGTCGTCCAGGGTGAAGTTCAAACCCTCCTTGACGAAGGAGAGAAATACGTCATTCTGAAGGCTGAGCCGAAGGCAATGGTCTCGGCTGTCCTCCGGCGCAAGAAACAGTTGCTGAAGAACTTCAAAGACAGGGGAGATGCCTTTGAAGTCTCCATCGACTTTGAGAAGATTCCACTTCTCGCGAAGGAACTCGTGAAATCAGGAGTCAGAATTCACGCAATCATCCCGCGACGGTCGCTGGAGGATTTCTTCCTGTCAGTCACGGAGGAAGCGACCCCCTCTTAGAGAGATCATATCCCACGTTGAGGCAGCGTTATGAAGCAGAAGACCGGTCAAAAGGCGAAAAAGGGAAACGTCAAAAAAGTGGACTGGATGAAGTCGTTCCTTCCACTGTTCAAGAAATACGAAGGGAGAAAGCACCCTCTCAATTACCATAATCGCTACGAGTTGATTGTTCTCGTGATTCTTTCGTCGCAAATGACGGACGATCGCATCAACGCTCTCGCCCCTGAATTCTTCAGGCGGTACCCGACCCTGAAGACACTCGCGGGCATCAATCCGGAAGAGATGTATGACATCATCCGATCTGTCCGGGGGAGCAAGAAGAAGGCAAAATGGCTGGTGGAGATCGCAACGGCGGTTGGGGATGATGCGAACATACCGACGACGATGGAAGGACTAACGAACCTTCCTGGAATCGGGAGAAAATCCGCGAACGTCATCATCCGTGAATCGGGAGGAAATGCCGAGGGGATTATTGTCGACCTGCACGTTCTCCGCGTCGTTCCACGCCTGGGTCTGGCGAATGAAGAGAATCCCGAGAAGATCGAACAGAAACTCATGGAAGTCATTCCGCGGGAATACTGGAATACCGCCGGCATGAGCTTTTCGTTCCTCGGACGCGAAATCTGCCGCCCGACGGATCCGCGATGCACTGAGTGTATGCTGCACAACGTGTGCGAGTACTACGAAGAGATCCGACGTTGAAGGTCGGATTCATTCCCCGTTCCGTAATTCGAAAAGGCTGACCAAATCCATTAACGACATTCCGTGAGGAGGACGAGGTGGAGAAAACGTACAGGGTCTGGATCCAGGCAACGTGGACCGTGGTCGTCGCGAGCCTGATTGGATCTATTTCTATGATGGTCATGCGGATGCAGGGTATCCCTTGGCAGGAGCATTGGTTCTTCCTCTTTTTTTCGATCCCATTGTTGTTATTCGGGTTGATTCTTCTTCCGCTTTTGTATCATTTTCGTAAGAAATTCATGAAGGGCGTCCAGGAACTCGTCAATGGGAAACACCTTGCTCATTGGCACTACGATCCCGAAGAATGGAATCATTTTGTTGAAGAGGAATGGTCGAGGACGAAAACAAAGGCCGTGTGGATGCCGTTCAGCATTGTTGCCGGTGTGATCGTCCTGGGCTATTTGTTCAAAGGATGGGGTGTTGAAGAGTTCAAGGTCATGCTCCCGTGGATTTTCGGCCTCGCGACGATTGTGGCACTGTTGATGTATTCCTTCGGCTTGCGGACGCACCGAAAGGGCCTCGGAAAGGTCGGCGAGGTCTTTATCGGTGAAAAAGCTGTGCAGTTCAATGGAACATACTACTCGTGGGACGCATTCGGCATGAAACTCGGGAAAGTCGAGCTGCTGAACGGCCAGCCTGCTGTGCTGCAATTTGAAATTCAATCCCTGGGTCGCTATGGGACAAACACATCAGACGTCCGCGTGCCGGTTCCGCGCCATCACGAAAAGGAAGCAGAGGCAATCGTTGCGAAGTTATCCGTTTGAGTAATCGTGTTCCTGGATCCGCCACGTTCGAGGAAGCAACACCACGGTAAAAAATCTTGTGTGAACTTTTCACACATTGAAGTTGTTATTGTTCTTAGTCTGCAGGAATAGATCCGCCGTTCTTCCATTCCAGTACAAACCACATCAACGAAAAGGATGTTATGGGAAATGCTGCTGTTCATTTGCCAGTGCCACAAAATGAGCCTGTGAGAACATACGTGCCCGGCTCGGCCGAACGAAGCGCCTTGAAAGCGAAACTCAAAGAGATGCAAGGCACACAGATCGAGATTCCCCTCCTCATCGGGGGAAAAGAAATTCGAACGGGTGATACCGAGAATATCACGCTTCCGCACAATCATCGGCACGTCGTGGGGAAATTCCACAAGGCCTCGCAGAAAGAAGTCGCGATGGCAATCGACGCTGCGGCGGATGCCTACAAAATGTGGTCGCAGATGGACTGGGAAGCGAGGGCTGCCATTTTCCTCAAGGCCGCGGACATGATGACGTTGACGGGCTGGCGTGACATTATCAACGCCGCAACGATGCTCGGCCAGAGCAAAAATGTCCATCAGGCGGAGATCGACTCCGCCTGCGAAACGGCAGATTTTCTCCGGTTCAATGCCTACTACGCAACCAAGATTTACCACGAGCAACCGTTGCATTCTCCCGCCGGAATGTGGAATACGATGGAATACCGCCCGCTCGAAGGATTTGTGTTCGCGGTAACGCCCTTCAATTTCACATCGTTCAGCGCCAATCTGCCCGGTGCTCCGGCGATGATGGGGAACGTGACGCTGTTCAAGCCCGCATCGACCGCGGTCTATTCCGCTTATTACGTCGTCAAATTGCTCGAAGCGGCGGGTATGCCTCCGGGGGTAATCAATTTTGTTCCCGGCTCGGGGTCGAAGGTTGGCAATCCGGTGCTGGAATCGCCACACTTTGCGGGACTCCATTTTACCGGCAGCACCCCGGTCTTCAGACAGATGTGGAAGACGATCGCGGAGAACCTGCCAAAGTACAAATCGTATCCGAAGATCGTGGGAGAGACAGGCGGAAAAGGTTTTGTCTTCGCTCACCCCAGCGCAGACGCACACGCACTGGCGATTGCACTGATCCAGGGCGCGTTCGAGTATCAGGGACAGAAATGTTCCGCCGCGTCCCGCGCGTACATTCCGAAATCACTCTGGCCTGCGCTCAAGGATTATCTCGTCGGTGAATTGAGAACGCTCAAGACGGGCGACGTCGCCGATTTCAGCAACTACAACAACGCCGTCATCGACAAGAATGCATTCGATTCGATAACCGGATACATCAGCTACGCCAAAGGTTCCGGCGAAGCGAAGATCCTTGTCGGCGGCGATGCAGACAGCACGAACGGGTACTTCATCAGTCCGACGATCATTGAAACAACGAACCCAAAATTCAGGACGATGGAAGAGGAGATCTTCGGGCCCGTTCTCACCGTCTACGTCTACGACGATAACAAGTACGAAGAAACGCTGCGCGTGTGCGATGAAACATCGGTTTACGGACTCACGGGAGCCATTTTCGCGCAGGACAGGCGGGCAATTGTGCTGGCAAGCAGGATTCTCGTGAATTCAGCGGGGAATTTCTACATCAACGATAAACCGACAGGCGCGGTTGTGGCACAGCAGCCGTTTGGCGGTGCGCGAGCGAGCGGGACCAACGATAAGGCAGGGAGTTATTTGAACCTCGGCCGGTGGGTATCGCCGCGAACGATCAAAGAGAATTTTATTCCAAGGAGAGACTACCGCTATCCGTTTATGCTTGAACCCTGATAAGTCCGACTCAGCCCGCATGGGCTACTCTGGGTAGGTTGAGCCGGACTTCACACGATTTTGCCGGCCAGCCTGTACAAGGACTTTTCATATCTCGACGGGAGGGCTAAATGAGCCTGACCTCGACGATTGTACCTTCCTTTACTTCTGAAATGCCTATCGGTATCGGCATAATCCCATCGGCAGTCACGTACGAAGTAATGTGTGCCGTGCCGTGATATTCGAGAGGGTGGGCGTTTCCATCAATGATCTTGACCGGCCTCCATCCAAGTCTGTGCATCTTCTGTCGTTTCACATCAACGGCAAGTGGACATTGTACAGTCTTCGCATATCCAACGAGGTCCAACATTCCCGCCAGCAGTTCTTTCACAAGGATTTCAAATACGATAAACGCGGCGACAGGGTTGCCGGGAATTCCAAAGACATAAGTTGTTCCTGATTTCCCAAAGAGTGTTGGCCTGCCTGGCTGTATTCCAACTCCGTGAAAAACAATCTGATAGCCTGCCTTTTCCAGCAGGGAGGGGACAAGGTCGAGGTCGCCTGCGGACACTCCTCCGGTGACAAGCAGCAATTCATTTTCGTCCTTTGCCTTCTTGATGGTCCGTAAGATTGTTTCCGCTGAATCGTTCGCAATGCCGTAATAGATTGGTTTGCATCCAAACT
>DATDNS010000093.1:0-2674 GCA_036518155.1 Bacteroidota bacterium | reverse complement strand
CACGTTCGGGAGCAGCTTTTGCTCAATCAACAGATGCGCTCATTGGTGTAATCGCCGACGAATTTGATGAGTACCAGACGCGCCTAAGGCCAAATCTGAGTCCGTCCACACGGTCGGATGTGGACCGGATGATGAAGAATTTCGAGGATCAACTGAAATTGATATCGCTCTTCACCAAAACTCTGTCCGACGTGGCACTGCTTGCGGTACAACAACATTCCGGAAGGATCCAGCACACGCCGGGCGAAATCGCAGGTCCGAATGCTTTAAACGGGCTTGATGATGAAGAATGAGCCACGCTCAATACCGTCCCCACTCTCGGGGGAATTGATATCTCATTGGAATTCTCGCCCGGCCTCACTTTCCACATTCACCACACCTTTTGTTCATCACGAAAGTTCGTGACGCAGGACTCTCATTCCTGAACTTTGCGCGACCCCTTGGTCCTCGCAAAGACTGAGCTCAATCTGACTCTTTCCGAAAAATAGGATTCCCGGAAAGGCTTTGGAATCCGATTCCGATCTCGATTTCCCGGTGTTATATGAACAATCGGATTGAATCTTCGATCTGATTTGGCTAAGATATGGAGAGCCATCCTGGTCTATGAGATTACTCCCGGCTTCAATTCTCTTCATCGTCGTACCCGCTCTCCTTACCGCGCAACTCTTTGAAAAGCCCGGCTGGGTGAGGCTTCATCAGCAGGGGCTCTTACTGTCCGACAGTGTGGAATGTTACTTCGGTATTGGCTCCTCTCCGAATTCTCAGGAAGAAGCTGATGCGGGTGCCCGCCACGATTTTGCCATGAATGTGGAAATGAAAGTCGAGAACGTCATCGTCCACAACGTGCAGGAATTGGACAACTCCGTGAAGGAGGAATATTCTGCCAATGTGCGAATTTCATCGGAAGTGGTGTTGCGCGGAATAGGCATCAGCGCTCGCTATGAGGATGTGGAACACAGGAAATTCTACTCGCTGATTCGGATCCAGAAGTCGACTTTTGATACGCTTCTTGCCACTGAAATGCAGCGTGATCTTGAGCGTAAGAAGACGGGAAACAGGGCCGAGGAAGAAATGAGAGCCGAGGAACTTCGCAGCCGGCAAGTCCAGTTGGACTTGAAGAAGAAGGAGGAGGCAACGCGTGTTGAGGAACTTGACCTTGAACGGAAGGAATTCGCAGAGTTTCTCGGGTTCCAGGCTCCGGACCAGGTCATTGACCTACGGAACGGCGAGGTTGCGCGCAATAGTTACACGATCGGACTGAAAGCTCCTCTTTCGGCCGTTGCTTTGCAGTCCGCCTACTTCCTTGTGGCGTTCTGGCATTTCGAGCTTTCCGCACACGCCTACTTTGAGCCCGGCCGACTCTTGAAGTCCTCCATCCTCCACCGTGAACAGGTGGCATTCAAAATACAGATGCTTCAGGGTGCGGGAGAGATGAACAAAACCAGTCTTGCGATTGGCATCGTGGGATATTCGAACGTCTCCAGCCTTAGAGCACTCGATACTGTGCAAGGGCAGGTCAGTCTGTTCGCCGCGGGCGACATCGCACTGCCAAAGGCCTTTTACACATATGCTTCAGCGTATCTGGACGAACGAAAATTTTCGTTCGGACTGAGCAACATCCCCTTCCCGGAGTTGTTCAAAGATGCCGTGAGCCTTCTTGTTCAACTGGACTATGTGTGGGACAACAACTGGCGGAATCGATTTCAGGATCCTCTTCTCATCCAGTGCGGGATCAGATTCAGGACGTCGGACGAATTCACGACGAGTCTGACATACGAGAACCACGAATTCACGGTGTTTTCGATTGAGGTGGGCTTTTGACGGACGTCAGGCCTGCCCAATGCTTGACCTGTAACCGGCGGGCAATTACTTGTTCTTTCCGGGCCTGTAATCAAATTTGACCGTTTTGATTTCGAATGGCTTGAATTTGAGCTGGATTTTTTCCTTCAGGAGTTTCAGCGGTTTCACACTCTGTTCCATCAGATCACACTCCGAAATATTCCTCGTCTTGAACCCGGGCATCAGGAAAGCGTCCGTCGAATCGCCGTAACCCTCGTGTAGTCTCACCACGACTTCGTTTGTATCTTCCGCCTTCTTTACGCAGTCGATGACGATATTGCGCTTGTTACAATGGACGAGGGGTTTCATGCGCTTTCCGACAACATTCTGAAGAACCAGCAGGGGATTATTGAATTCCCGTGCGCGCCGCGTGGAATCCCCGTGTTTCCAATTTCCCGTATGGGGGGCCAGTGCGTAGGAAAAGACGTGCTCACCCTGGTCGGTGTGCTTAACATCATTGAATCGCCACGGTTCAATCGGATGCGGGTAGAACGGCGATCGCAGGAGTGTGAGCCGGATGGTATTGTCCTTCGTGTCACAGCCGTACTTGCAGTCGTTCAGCAGGCTCACGCCGAATTTTACGTCCGCTACATCAGCCCACTGCTGAAGAGGGACTTCGAATCTTGCCCTGTCAAGATCGGATTTTCGTTTCGTCGAACGGGTGATCGCCCCGAATTGGGTCTCAAACACCGCCTGGTTGGCCTTCACGTTGAACGGGAAGGCTACCTTCAGCAAGATCTGTTTTTCCTTCCACCGCGCCTTGGTTTCGAACACCACCTGGGGACGCTTGTGATAGAAGAGAATGTCCTGGGACAATTCTGATCCGTTGTGAGAT
>DATDNS010000092.1:0-9454 GCA_036518155.1 Bacteroidota bacterium | reverse complement strand
CCTGGTCGCGGAGTGTTACCGTTCGGAGTCTCCGATAGTCGTCTGAAATGTCGAACATCGATTCGACGAATGAACTCAAATAGGGGGCTGTCCTGACAAGAATGTCGGAGACTTGAATATCAGAGAAGCCGGCGCCTGCGGAAATACGGTATGCGTTGAAGGACTTCCAAACGTCGGGATCGGCGTCCTCGACGTAATTGTAGAATCGCGAGGTGAGTTCCTCAAGCCGGTCCGGTTTGAATAGGTCCTCGTTTGTGAACCCCGGGATGTTGATCTTCAGTGTCTGATGCGGTTGCTGCATTGAATTCCCTTGTTGTTCCAATCTGTAAAGATAAGCGCGATTGTTTGCAGATTCAATAATTCTTTCTTTGAACATGAATCATTGTTATACTATGATTGAATGGTGTAACCCGATGGATTGAAGAAAATCTGTTGAATAAATCACCCTGCAACTTCAGGCAATACCATGAGGACCCCTGCGAAAAAGACAACGACATCCCGATCAAAACGAGCACAATCGTCCCAGCCTGCGATTGCTTTTGAAAAGTTCACCCTGCAAAACGGGCTGCAGGTCATTTTCCATATCGACAGGAAACTACCGGTCGTACACGTCAACCACTGGTTTCACGTCGGATCAAAGAATGAGAAGCCGGGGCATACCGGCTTTGCCCACCTGTTCGAACACCTGATGTTCCAGGGCTCTCTCCACGCGAAAGGGGACTACTTTGCGTTTGTTGAAAAAGCGGGAGCCAATCTCCGCGAAGGCGGGGTCAACGGAACAACGAGCGAAGACCGCACCAACTACTTCGTGACAGTGCCGTCGGGCAACCTTGAGCATATCCTGTGGCTTGAGTCCGACAGGATCGCGACATTAGCAGACTCGCTCACGCAAACCGAGCTCGACAACCAGCGGGAAGTGGTGCGAAATGAGCGCAGACAGGGACTCGAGAATCAGCCGTACGGTCGGGCATTCAAGCTCATTGTCGAGAATCTTTTCCCTCACGGCCATCCCTATTCCTGGCCGGTCATCGGAAGCCACGAGGATCTCATCGCCGCCTCCATGGAGGATGTCAAGGAATTCTTCAAGACGTACTATACGCCCAACAACCTCTCGCTCTGCATCGCCGGGGATTTTGACCCCCAACAGGCAAGGTCGCTTGTGGAAAAATACTATGGAAGCCTCCAACCGGGTCCGGCGTTGGACAGACCGGGAACCTTCCTTCCGGTATTGGACGGAGAGAAGATTGTGGAAGTGCAGGACAGAGTGCCGCAGGAACGGGCATATATTGCGTGGCCTGCTCCCCGGTTTTTTGCCCCGGGAGAAGCTGAACTTACACTGGCCTCATTGATACTGTCTGACGGACTTTCATCACGTCTCAATCGCAAGCTTGTCTACGACCGGCAATTGTGCAGCAATGTCTCGTCGTTCAACGATGCAAGCGAAATTGCCGGCCTGTTCTTGGTCATGGCCACGGCGCGTACTGGCTCCCCGCTTGCGGCGATCGAACAAATTGTGACTGAGGAGATTGATAAGCTGTCGGAGCAGGGACCGACCACACGGGAACTTGCACGGGCCAAAACGAAGTGGGAGTATGACTACATCTCGGGGCTTGAGCGCATCGGCGGGTTCGGCGGAAAAGCCGATCGCCTTAATGCGTATAACACGTACCTGGGCGATCCGGATAAATTTGCAGCCGACCTTGAACGATACCGGAGCGTCTCACCATCGAGCATGAAGAACGCCGTGGGACAATGGCTAGCAACCAGGGGCAGGCTGCTTGTCAGGTTCCATCCGGAAATGTCCAGACGCGCTGAAACAAAAGATCCGGACCGGTCGCTTGTTCCATCGCTCGGGGCTGACAAACATTTTGTGGTGCCGGAGGTTCAGTCCACGAAGCTCGAGAACGGTCTGGACGTGTTCGTCATCGAGCGTCACGATTTGCCGAAGGTATCAGTGGCACTCGTGACGAAGGCGGGGAGCATACGCGACCCATTGGACAAGATGGGAGTAGCCCAGCTCGTGATCCAGACGATCGATCGGGGCACAAAATCAAGGAAGGCCCTCGATATTGAAGATGCACTCGGCGACCTGGGAACTTCATTGCAGGGCATGGCCACGAAGGAGTTGTCTTCTCTTGCACTGGATGTTCTCGCCAAGAACCTGAAGCCCGCACTCGCTATCCTCTCCGATACCGTCACGGACGCGGCATTCCCGTCAACGGAGTTTGAAAGGGAAAAGGAGTTACATCTTGATGCGTTGCAGCAGGACAAGAATAATCCCAATGCGATTGCATCAAGGATCCGGCCTCTTCTGGCTTTTGGACCTGCTCATCGCTATGGGAGGCCTTCGCGAGGATTCCCGGCGACTGTCCGCTCAATAACCAGAGAGGACGTTGTGCGATTCCACGATGCTTTCTGGAAGCCCAACTGCTCTGCGCTCGTGTTTTCAGGAGATGTCACGCTGAAGGAAGCGACGGAACTGGCACAAAAGAATTTTGGCTCGTGGACGGCGGCCGCACAGCCGGATATACAGATTGAAGCGCCGCATCCGGCAGGATATGGAAAAGTGTTTCTCGTCGATCGGCAGGACGCGGCCCAAACGGTCGTCTCGCAGGTTCTGCCGGGACCGTCAAGGCTCTCTGAGGATTATTATGCGCTGAAGCTTGCTGACGCCGTCTGGGGAGGAGGATTTATGAACCGGTTGAATCTCAATTTGCGCGAGGACAAGGGATATACATACGGCGCTTCTTCATCGCTTGCACTCTTCTCGCGGGGCGGTTATTGGTTTTCGAGCGCGAGCGTTCAATCCGACAAAACCAAAGAGAGCGTCACGGAGTTTGTCAGGGAATTGAATGATCTTGCCGGAGGCAAACCCATTTCCGAACAGGAACTGAGTGAAGCAAAAGCAAACAAAGTCAGGGGTTTTGCACAGCAGTTCGAATCGCTCGGACGCATTGCAGGGATCGTGGCAGAACTCTGGTCTTACGGTCTGCCTGCAACGGAATTGCAGAAAGAGCCCGATGAATTCACGAGGGTAACGCTTGAATCGGCAAATTCAATTGCCCAAAAGTATGCACAGCCCGGTCGTTCGATGCTGCTGATGGTCGGAGATCGGGCAAAGATTGAGACGTCTCTCCGGGAGCTCAACGTCGGTGAGTTGATAATCCTGGATGATGAGGGAAGAATCACAGGCTAGATTTGATTTCTCCGGTCTTATCTGTCCGCGAATCGGAAGGCTTCTTTCTTCCCCAGGAATGACTTGTAACGAGCGCAGCTGAATTCCTACCTAGGGCTTTGTACTGACAAACCAGCCCGTAGGCCGCTTTTCCACTGTGACTTAACAAGCACGCCGCAAATTTCATTTCCTACTTGCAACTTTAACAATATTATTCGTAAACTAATGAACATCAAATGACTTTCAGTCATAAATTATAATGGTGTCAAATTTGGGAATTCAAGAGCGCAAAGAGAGAGAGAAGGAACACCGCAGAGAAGAGATTGTGGATGCTGCTCAAAAGGTGTTCTTTGACAAAGGTCTTCAGGCTGCGACCATGGATGAGATCGCGGAAACAGCCGAACTGAGCAAAGGTACGCTGTACATCTACTACAAGAGCAAAGAGGATGTTTACCTGGCCGTTGTCATGCGAGGCCTTCAAATACTCCACGACATGTTCGAGTCCAGGATACGGTCGGAAGGTCAGGTCGTGAAGGCGATGATCGGGCTCCAGGAGACGTATTACGAGTTCTTCAAGACTCACCGCAATCACTTCCGCATGCTGCATTATCTGCAGACACCGCAATTCCACAGACAGGTGTCGGATGAAATGAAACAATCCTGTGCCGTCGTGAACAAGAAAATGTGGGATCTCGTCATCGCCCTGATCCAGCGGGGGATCGATGAGAGCATCCTTGTCTCTCATCTGAATGCCGCCGAACTGGGCATTTTTCTCTGGTCGGGTGCCACGCAACTCATGATACGGATCGACACGGAGAGCGAGCGGTGGCAAATGGGCATGAAGATTGATCTTGAACGCGTGCTTCGTGTTTCGAACCTGCTCATGCTGGAATCCATTATGACGCCTGACGCGAGACGTGATAACGAACCCCTGTTACACGAAATTCTTCCCAGGAATTCTTAAAGCTGCTAATCGAATCTCCATCCAGGATAACGAGGAACGCCCGATGCTTAAACCATTGTTGACCGTCATCTTGTTTCTTTCGTGCTGTAGCGCGCCTGAAAGAGCGAGCGCTCGACAGGCGACACCGTCACAACTGACACTCGAAAAGGCGGTTCAGTTCGCTCTCCGCAACAACCCGGATGTGCGAACATCCCGGCTTGAAATGGAAAAGGCCAATGGCCGGGTCCTCGAAGCCTGGGGGAACGCCCTGCCCTCCGTGGATGTCTCGAGTCAGTACGTCCATCTGATCGACAAACCGGTGAGCTATTTTCCGGACTACCTGATCTACCCCCTTTACAAGATCATGGACTCGACCGCCCATTTTCCAAAGGCAACCGGTCAGCTCATCCTTCTGCCCGGATCGATGTCGCCGGCGTTCACCGCGGGTGCCTCGTTGAATGTCCGGCAGATCATTTTCAACGGCGCAGTGTTCGTCGGCGTCGGGGCTGCGCATATTTATTCCCATCTCGCCAGCGATCTCTTCGAAGCCAAAAAAATCGAAACGGTCGCGAAGGTCAAAAAGGTTTACTACGGCGCTCTCATGGCACGGGAGGTAGTGGGACTGATGGAATCGAGCCTCAGGAACGCGGAAGACAACTTGAAAAACGTCAGACTCTTGCGGCAGCAGGGGATTATCTCAGAGTACGATGAATTGCGCGCCTCCGTCGGAGTGGAAAATATCCGTCCACTCGTCATCCAGAGCGAAAACGGCTACGACCTTGCACTCGACGCTTTGAGGAACACGATCGGAATGACGAACCACGAGGACCTCAATCTCGTGGACAGCCTCACGATCCAGATTGTCGATGATTCTGTTGCAGCGAAAGCGGAGGACATTGTCCTTGAAATGAACCCCGGCTTGAGCGCCGTGAAACGACAGATCGAACTGAACGGCGCGGTTGTGAACGCCGAACGGTCGAGCTATCTCCCGACCATCGCGGCATTCGGTTCGTATCAGTACCAGGCCATCAAAAATGAGTTCAACTTCTCAACGAACGACTTCTATAAGAGCTCAAATATAGGGGTGAGTCTGTCGCTGAATCTGTTCCAGGGTCTGCAGACCTACGCAAGGGTTGAACAAGCACAACTGGAGGAGCAAAAAAGCGAGGAGCAGAAGACCGCGCTCGAACGCAACCTGAAAACCGGAGTGCATTCTGTACGAAGCAATCTGCAGCAAGCTGCGAAAAGACTGGCGGCGCAGGAAAAAACGATTGAGATGGCGGAACGAGGCTATAAGATCGTGACGGCACGGTTCCTCAGCAGCGCCGCAACCCAACTGGAGGTCAACGACGCAGAACTTGCGCTAACCCAGGCCAAAGTGAACAGGATTCAGGCTGTCTATGACTACCTCGTGGCGTCGGCAGACCTTGACCAGCTCATGGGACGTATGCCGTCCTACGCAACGGCTTCGCTTCATCAGTAAATCCAACGAAAAAGGAATAGAGCAATGAAAACCGATACGCTGATCCCTGCAATTGTTGCTGTACTGTTCGCCGGAACATTGTTTTCTGCTTGCGGCAAGTCCGGGGCCAATAACGACAAGAGCGTCCAACCGGTTAACGTACGAATTGAAGTCGTTGCCCCGCAACAGCTGATGGACAACATCCAGGTCGCCGGGACTGTCAAGGCATTTGAGGATGTCAATATGAGCCCGGAGGAAGGGGGGGTGGTGAAAGAGTGGAAAGCAGTGAAGGGTCAATCGGTAAAGAAAGGAGATCTCATCGTCGTCTTGAAGGATGAAATGCTCAAGGCCGGGTGGGATGCGGCGCAGGCGCAATACAATATGGCAGAACTCAATCTCAAAATGCAGCAGAAGGTATACGAGGAAAAAGGGATCAGCGAGCTGCAATACAAGAACATCGAATATACAAGGGATGCGGCGAAAGCGAATGCAGACCTCATGAAAGCCCGTTGGCAACACACACAGTTGCGCAGTCCTGTTGACGGCGTCGTGGACAATACGATTCCGAACGTCGGTGACTTTGTGCCGCCGGGTGTCCCCGTTGCCAGGATTGTGAACATGTCGGTGGTCAAAATTCAGGCGGAAGTTCCCGAATTGTATTCCGGCACAATCCCTGCCGGCATCCCCGCGGTAATAACGTTTGATGCACTTCCTGGAGACACTGTTCGCGCAAAGGTAACATTCGTCGGATCGACGGTATCAGCCATGAATCGCACGCTCGCCGTCGAGATTGTGGCCCCGAATCGTCTGGCAAAACTGAAACCGGAAATGGTGGCAAAAGTCAGGCTTCTGCGGGAAACGAAGACCAATGCCGTCCTCGTGAGCGAAAACCTGGTGCAACTTGTCGACAGGGAAAGGACGATCGTCTATGTCGAGAACCAGGGGAAGGCAGTGGAGCGTCAGCTGAAACTCGGCGGGCGCCAGGGCAACAAGGTCGAGGTTCTGCACGGTCTCAATGTGGGCGAACGTCTCATTGTCAGCGGTCAGCAGAAACTCGTCGATGGTTCACCTGTCATCGTGACGCAATAGGGAGAAGGCCATGAAAATTTGGAGTCTCGCAGTAGACAACAAAACAGTGGTCTACATCCTGATGTTGCTGATTCTCATCTTCGGCTGGACCTCCTACAAAGGGCTTCCCCGCGAAGCCGCGCCCGATGTGAAAATTCCGCTCGTCATCGTTGCGACGCCGTACATCGGCGTTTCGCCGCTGGATATTGAAGGATTGATCACCCAACCTCTTGAGCGTGAACTCAAAGGCCTTAAGGACCTCAAGCAAATCACGTCGGTTTCGAAGGAGGGGCTTTCAACAATCCGTGTGGAATTCAATACCGGGATCGACATTGACGAAGGACTGCGCAGAGTCCGTGACAAAGTCAACTCAGCAAGGTCGGACCTTCCCGCCGATATTCTTGAACCGGTTATCACGGAAATCAACATCAGCGAGTTCCCGATCATGTTTGTCAATATCGGTGGCGATGTCGGGCTGGCGCGATTGAAGAAGATCGCTGATGACATGCAGGATCAGATTGAAGCCATCCCCGGCGTCATCGGCGCCGACATCTCCGGAGGCATGACGCCCGAAGTGCAGGTCAATGTGGATGTATACCGCATGAACGCGTATCAGATCAGCTTTGACGACGTCGCAAATGCGATCCGCGCGGAGAATCTTTCAATCCCCGGCGGGTCGATCGACACCAAAGAAAAGAACCTGACGATCCGCATACCCGGTGAGTTCAAAGATGTGCGACCGCTTGAGGACATCATCGTCAAGATGCAGAATGGCCGGCCCATCTATCTTCGTGATATTGCCAAAGTTGACTATTCATTCGAAGACCGTCAAACGTATGCACGCTTGAATACATCGGAAGTCGTTTCGCTCGCGGTCCGCAAGCGTGCCGGCGAAAATCTCTTGAGGATTACAGACCAGGTCAAGAAGATTGTCGAAGAGACACGGACGCAACTCCCGGCCGGAATTAGCCTCGACATTTCAAACGATCAGTCCAAGTTTGTGTCGCGTATGGTCAAGGAGCTGGAAAGCAGTATCCTCACCGGCATGCTATTGGTCATTCTTTCGCTCTTTATGTTCTTCGGTTTCAAGAACTCGCTCCTCATCTCGACCGCGATACCGCTTTCCATGTTCATCGGCTTCGTTGTCCTCTCCGCCCTTGGCATAACGCTGAATATGGTGGTTCTGTTCTCCCTCGTCATGGTGCTGGGAATCCTCGTCGACGATGCCATCGTCGTGATTGAAAATACGTATCGACATCAGCAGGAATACGGGGAGACGCCGGGTCAGGCAGCGAAGGCGGCTGCGGGTGAAGTCTTTGTTCCTGTACTCACATCGACGGTCACGACGCTCTCGGCGTTCCTCCCGCTGGCATTCTGGCCGGGGATTGTCGGGGACTTCATGAAGTATTTCCCTTTCACACTCATCATCACACTGACGGCCTCGCTCTTTGTTGCCTATGTGATCAGTCCCGTCCAGGCCGCACAATGGATCAACTACAAACGTGAAATCCGCAGGGCAAAAAGGAATCTCGAGCACCCGCACTGGTACAAACGCTATAATCCTTTTACGATTCTGTACCATAAAGTGGATGAACACGCATTCCCGTGGTTGCAGACCGAATACGTGAAGATTGTGAAATGGACGCTGGAGCGAAGATGGCTCACCATTGGAGGAAGCTTCGGAATCCTCTTCCTCATCATCGTTCTGTTTGCCTTCTTCAACAAAGGTGTGGAATTTTTCCCCAACACGCAGCCGGTGCAGGTAACCATGAGTATTGAAACGCCCTCCGGAACGTCGCTCGATGTCACGAACAGCATTGCGAAAATCCTGGAAGAGCGAATCGCTCAGATCCCCGGAAAGAAGGATGTTGAATTTGTCGCGACAAGCGTTGGTACGTCTGACGACCCGTTTGACTTCGGCGGTCAGGGGACCGCAAACAAGGGAAGGATTGCCATCAATTTCTACGAAAAGAAACTTCGCTCACAAAACACGTTCCAGACGCTCGAAGAGGTCCGCAGCACCACGGCTGGAATTGCCGGAGCCGAGTTGCGGGTGGCAAAACAGCAGATGGGACCTCCCGTGGGAAATCCGGTGAACATCGAAATCTCCGGCGAGGACTACGACCAATTGGAGTCGTTGAGCAAAATCATTCGGGAAAAGATCAAAGATGTGCCCGGCCTCGTGGATCTCAAGGATGACTATAACACGGGCCGACCGGAAATCGAAATCAGGGTCGACCGGGAAAAGGCAGGCCTCTTTTACACGAGTACAGGCCAGATCGCTTCAACGGTCCGCGCTGCCGTGGCCGGATTGGATGCTTCGAAATACCGCGTGGGGGAGGATCAATACAACATTCGCGTGCGGTTACTGGAGGAACAACGACGGTCGCCGGCAGACCTGGAGAATCTTCGCATTACCTTCATGAACCGGCGAGGCCAACTCCTTTCGATCCCTTTGACCTCCGTGGCGACATTGAATCGAACGACAGCGGTGACGGACATTCGGAGAAAAGACCAGAAGCGGGTCATTACCGTAAGCGGGGATGTCGAAGGCCGCGTTCAATCGGAAGTCATCAGGGATGTCACTCAACGAATCGCCGGGATCAGTCTGCCGCAGGGATACGGTGTTAAGCTCACGGGATCCCAGGAAGAACAACAGAAGGCCTCTGATTTTCTCAGCAACGCCTTTGTCATCACGTTGCTGCTGGTCTTCCTGATTATGGTGGCAGAGTTCAACTCGCTCAAAGTGCCCTTTGTGATTCTTATCTCTGTCATTCTCTCGTTGATCGGGGTGATGTTCGGACTG
>DATDNS010000091.1:0-2650 GCA_036518155.1 Bacteroidota bacterium | reverse complement strand
TGTGGGATGTGAAGGGTATTCGTCGACAACACGGCGATAGGACCGAATCGCGCGGTAGATATCGCGCTTTTGGTCCTGACAGATACTTCCTATGGCGTACAAGGCATCCGGGGCCTTCGGACTTTTAGGATAATCATCGAGCAGTTGTTGGTAATCCTGCAGCGATTCATCAAACTTGTTTGCCTTCTGGGCTTCGACGCCGTTGTTCCATAACTGCTCATCGGTCAATTTCGAGCATGCGGCCAGAAGAGTCACAATAATCAAAAGGATTGCGGATTTTGACATAGCTGGGAATTCCTCCGGTTCTAGATTGACGTGTTGTTTTCGATTAAAGTATATCAAAAGATGCAGGGAGATGCAATGAATGGACCGGATATTTCAGGAACCTGTGCTATCTCGAAATCGGGACGGTCATTGTGGAAAGAGAATTCAGGAATGCTTCAATGTGTGGACTTGCGGTTCGCTTTCTTCAGAAATCTGTTTCGTACGCCCGCGCTTTTCAGTTCCCTGAGTGCATCGGCAGCAATCCACCGCGCACTCCTGGAATCCATTTTCCGGATTTCGTTCGCCGTCCGTATAGCAGCAGCGTTCAGCTTCAGGTTCCTTTTGCCGATTTGTCGAAGTGCCCAATTGACAGCCTTCTTGACGAAGTTCCGGTCATCCACGGCACCACGTTTAATGACCGGAAGAAACTTCAGGAATTCACTGTCAGGGGCTTGCTTATCGTGGACAGCGAGGCCAGCCATGATCACGAAGCCTGCTCGTTTGACGTATTCTTCTTTCCTCGTTGTCCATTTCAACGCCACGTCCTCTGCATACCGTGTTTTATCAAAAAGAATGCTGCACGCTCCGTCGCAGACAGCCCAGTTGTCGAAGTCTTTGACCCACGAATTCATGAGCGACTTCGTCACTTTGCTGGGATCTGCGATGAGCGCCGCGACAGCGCGGGCCTCCAGGATTCCCGTCGTCCAGAGGTCAAGAGCCAATCGGTGGTTTCTGCCAATCTTCTTCCCAAGTTCCCGAATGAATGGTGCAGGCACACCAAGGGCCTTCGCGGAGGTTATGCCATACCGGGCCATTCCTTCAACGTTGCGTGGATTCGCTCTTTTGTTCAGGCTTTCGATGATATCACGAACTCCGGGTTTCTTCATACGATTCTCAGACCGAGAATTCAAAGATCTCCGGTGATGCAACGCTTAAATAGTCTTTCATTTCCATGATGATCGACTGTGTCAACAATCCTGCGTTGAAGGCAATTTTCGAGTTCGTCGTGACAGAGACATCCACACACAGATCAAAGTTGGTGACAGGCCGGCCGAACGGCGGCACCGAACCGGGGATCAAACCGGTCATTTCCTGAAGTTCCTTCGGAGTGGCAAACCGCAGCTTTGATTCTCCAAAGTGCTGTCTGATTTTCTGGGAATCGAGCTTCTTGGACGCGCTCAGCACAAACAATCGAAAGTCTTCACCAACCTTGAGCAGGATAGCTTTTCCGCCGATCGAAAGCTCCTCGCCCCGTGCCTTGGCAGATTCTTCCGAAGTCTTGGTTGGCTCGTGCGTCACTTCGCGATACAGAATCCCTTTTGCGTCAAGCAGGTTCTTGATGATACTGTAGACATCGGGCGAAGACATATTCTTCTTCCTCAACACAAGTTCTGATGATTTCCTTCACACACGGGAAGTTATGAAAGTAGTGACTGATATTCAATTCCGGAGTCATTGATATACCAGAAGGCATCGGGTTTCGGCAGTTGTTCGCAATGCTATCCTTTTCATTGTCCCTTAATTTCAGTATTGTTCAACGGATGACGAAACAGGAGAACAATACGTTCATTGGACCCGTGATGCAAAAAGTGATTATCGGCACGATCTTCATTACTGCAACGCTATTTCTGGCTCTTCCGTCAATCGGGCAACCAACAGCCGGCCTGGATATCACACTCCGGTTCGATTATTCGTCGGCCGAACAGATGCTCGATTTCTTTGACCGACAAAGCTACAATACCGACAGGGTTGCAGCAACTCCTGGGAACAAGATTGCAGCAGCGACAAGCCTATTGCTGGCACGGACAAATCGTGGGCCTGAGGATTTTTCCCGGCAACTGGAACTCGTGCGTGACGACTTCAATACAACGGACGACATTTACGGACTCAAAGAAACACAGGCGCACGTTTCTCAGCTGAGAAAGCTGCTGGCGGAGATACGAAAACGGCAGTTGGACAGGCGCGTCGTTGCGACCGTTCAATCATATTTCCCTCCCGATTCAAAACTTGCCGGAATCATTCCGGTCTATGTTGTTGCGATGGGAAACGAAAAGGCAGCCGCATTCGTCCGGTCCGTCGTATGGAAGAATAATCAACCGGTGTTCGTGAGTCAAAACGAAGGAAACCAGGTCATCGTCCTGAACCTGACACGAATGCTGGCGTTCGGCGGCGACGTCAATTCTCAATTCATCGAATTGCTCGGCACGCTTGCCCACGAGTGTTTCCACGCATTCTTCTGGCTCTATCAAAAGAACTCCGGAGTCTGGCAATCCTTCCACGCACGAAAGGAGCCTGTGTGGACTCTCGCAGAACTGGTTGAGAACGAGGGGATTGCCTACTATTTGTCGCTTCAGTTGCAGATTGGCGGGCAGACTCCGTCCAAACC
>DATDNS010000090.1:0-2507 GCA_036518155.1 Bacteroidota bacterium | reverse complement strand
TCGCGAGGAATTGGCTCGACAGGAAGAGCAGGAGCTCGAGATCATCAACAGCTATCTGCCAAAACAAATCTCAAAAGAGGAAGTTGAATTGCTCGTCAGCGGGATCATCGTCCAGACAGGCGCATCGTCACCCAAGGATTTTGGCAAGGTCATGCCTTTGGCAATGAAGGAATTGAAGGGGAAGATTGACGGCAAGATCATACAGGAGATCGTGAAGCAGAAACTTGGAGGAACCTAGGGGTGCTACTTGACTTAATTTTACTTTGTCCACTGATCTTGTATCCTCTGTTGGGACTCCGCGATGGTCTCGTCAGAAAGCTGGTCAGTATTGTCGCCATCATCGTGGCCCTTTTTCTCGGCCAGGGATACATGAGAGACGTGGGTCAGTTTCTGATTGAGAATCTCGGGACGTCACCAGGGAGCGCACCGGCAATGGGTTTCTTCACCATCTTCGTTTTTGTGACTCTCATCGCATCGATCATTTACAGAGTTGCTTCAGACAACTACAAAATTGGCGGCATTGCCGACAAGGTGCTCGGGACAGTTATGGGATTTGTGCAGGGAGTCCTTATTGCCAGCAGTCTGCTCCTGATGATGGCGTTTCAAGGAATGCCATCGAGGAATACGGCCAGGGATTCGCGGCTCTACAAACCTCTCGTGAATATTGCTCCGCAGATTCTCGATTTGGGCGCAGAGATCGGCCCAGAAACAGTCAAGCACATCGACAGCCTGACAAAGCCGGAGGACCAGAAGAAGGAATGACACCGCCAATATGCGGATCCGCTGTGCCGTGTGTGACCACGAGACAGCGGCATCTGTCGCTGCATCAGCGTCGAATTTTCCTGAGATCGGTATAGGTTGGCCAATCCAGTGCAGGAATTATCCCCTCATTTTCTTTCTTCACTCAAAAAACTCGAATTCGACAAAGTCGTCGAGCGGGTCAGCAAACTCGCCGTCACCGAACTCGGTCGAGAACGTGTTCTCCTGATCCTGCCGTCGATAGACCCTCTTGGCATCCAACGCGAGCTTCAACGCGTCAGTGAAATGAAAGAATTGCTCATCGGGGAGGGGAGTCTGCCGCTTGATGGCACGAAGAATATCATTCCCGCTCTCCGCAAGATTGCAGTTGAGAACCAGGTCCTGTCAATTCAGGATCTCCTCGATATTGGTTCGACTCTTCGTGTGTCACAAACGATCCATTCATTTCTTACAAAACGCAGAACGCAGTACCCAAATCTCATCAGCTTTGCTGACACTCTCTTGATCGACAAAATCATTGAGTTCAACATCGCCCAGGCGCTCGACGACCAGGGGTTTGTCAAGGACTCCGCGAGTAAAGAACTCAAACAAATCAGGCAGGATCTCATTTCTGCGAGCGACGCCTTAAAGAAGCGGCTTGAATCAATACTGCGAAACGTTTCCGAACAGGATTTTCTGCAGGAAGAAATCCTGACCACACGTGACGGCAGGATGGTCATTCCTGTGAAGGTTGAGCACAAGACGCACGTTGCCGGCTTCATCCATTCCAGTTCTGCCAGCGGACAGACAGTGTATATTGAACCCGCCGAAACATTGGATTTGAACAACGCATTGCGAGAGCTTCAGTTGAGGGAGCAACGAGAAATCCACCGTATTCTTTCCGGTCTCACACGACAAGTCCGTGAGATACGAGAACCTCTCGAAGCGAGTCTGCAAACGCTCGTCGAGATCGATGTTCTGGCGGCGAAAGCAAAATATTCGATCGAGATCATCGGCTTTCCGCCCGCACTTGCCGCAACGCCGTTCATCAAGCTCATTCAGTCCCGTCATCCTGTGCTCATGCAGAGACACAGAAGGGAAGAAGTCGTGCCGTTGGATCTCGAAATTGGTGGGGCCGTGAAGACACTCCTCATTACAGGGCCGAATGCCGGCGGGAAGACAGTCACTCTCAAAACTGCAGGTCTCCTCTCGGTTTGTGCAATGGCGGGACTTCATATTCCCGCGGCGCCCGAGTCACAGATTTTTCCTTTTACGGATTTCTTCGTTGACATTGGCGACGACCAATCGATCGAAAGCGATCTAAGCACGTTCTCTTCGCACTTGATCAACATGAAGGAGACAATCGAACACGCAAAAGACAAGTCTCTGGTACTGATCGATGAAATCGGGGCTGGGACGGATCCGGCTGAAGGAGCCGCACTTGCGGCGGCGGTTCTTAAGGCTCTCAACGAACGGGGCGCTGTCACGATTGCAACGACGCACGACGGATTCCTCAAGGCATTTGTGCACGAATCGGGGGGAATGGCAAATGCATCGATGGAATTCGACCAGGAATCCCTGCGACCGTCGTACAGGTTCAGAAGCGGTGTCCCCGGAAGCAGTTTTGCCTTCGAACTGGCGGAACGGATCGGTATACCCCGGGAAATTCTTGGCACAGCGAGGGAAAACGTGGGAATCGGCAAGGCCAGACTTGAAACTCTCATTCTTGAACTGGAGCGCCAATCGCAATCGTTGACCGCGCAGATGTC
>DATDNS010000089.1:0-4207 GCA_036518155.1 Bacteroidota bacterium | reverse complement strand
AGGGGGTGGTCTGGGTCAATGGCCATCATCTCGGCCGCTACTGGGATATTGGCCCGCAAAGACGGTTGTATCTTCCCGGTCCGTGGCTTAAACATACCGGGAATGAAATCGTGATATTCGACCTCTTCCTCAAGGATGCCGCTCGTGTCAGAGGGCTCAAAGACCGCGGAGACTAGTCGATGTCCAATTTCAACTCCAAATGACAATTCAAAAATCGGAGTTCATTCCAAACCAAGGCCTGCAACTATGAACAGCTCCAACGCTCCTCTTCTCCGATTGTCTCTTCTCACCGTCGTTCTTGCTACGGTTCTCACTCTCTCTGCCGTCCGGCTGGCAGCCCAGGATGGACCCCGGTTTCCTTTTGAGGACACGTCCCGGAGCATTGAGAAAAGAGTAAATGACCTCGTTTCCCGTTTGACCCTTGATGAGAAGGTGGCGCAAATGCAGAATCGCGCTGCGGCGATTCCTCGTCTGGGAATTCCGGAATACAACTGGTGGAGTGAATGCCTGCACGGGGTGGCGCGCAATGGAATCGCGACCGTCTTTCCCCAGGCGATTAGCATGGCCGCGACGTGGGATCCGGAACTTATCCTCCGGGAGGCGGATGTCATTGCGACGGAAGCCCGGGCAAAGCACAACGAGGATGTCCTTCAGGATCGAAGGGGGATCTACCAGGGTCTTACCTTCTGGTCGCCGAACATCAACATCTTCCGGGACCCGCGTTGGGGACGGGGACAGGAGACATACGGCGAAGATCCTTTTCTGACTTCGAAAATTGCCGTCGCATTCGTGAAAGGATTGCAGGGAAATGATCCGAGATACCTAAAGGTCGTCTCAACGCCGAAACATTATGCAGTACACAGCGGGCCGGAACCGCTCCGGCATACTTTCGATGCGGAAGTCTCGAAGCGCGACCTTTATGAGACGTACCTGCCGGCGTTTGAAGCGTGTATCACGGAAGCAGGAGCCTGGTCTGTCATGGGAGCCTACAACAGCACGCTGGGCGTGCCGTGTTGTGCGAGCAATTTTCTACTCAATGATATTCTCCGGAAGCGATGGGGGTTCGAAGGCTATGTCGTTTCCGATTGCGGCGCGATCGGGGATATCTTCGACGGGCACAAGTACGCAAAGTCTGTTGCCGAAGCCTCGGCGTTTGCTGTGAAAGCGGGGTGCGACCTCTCCTGCGGCGGCGAATACCGGTCTCTTCTTGACGCTGTGCGCGATGGGATGATATCCGAGAGCGCGATCGACGTAGCCGTCAAGCGTCTCATGACAGCGAGATTCAAACTGGGAATGTTTGACCCTCAGGCAGCGGTGCCGTATGCGAAAATCCCGATCACGTTGAACGATACACCGGAGCACGATCAGCTCGCGAGAAAAGTCGCCCAGGAAGGTATTGTCCTTCTGAAAAACTCTGGCAACACGTTGCCGCTGAGCAAGAACTTGAAATCGATCGCGGTGATCGGCCCCTATGCGGACAATACCGATGTTCTCCTCGGCAACTACAACGGCCTGCCTTCTCATCCGGTGACAATTCTGCAGGGGATTCGGAACAAAGTCGGCCACGACACAAAGATCACGTATGTTCAGGGTGTGGTGCCGATGGAACATTCTTTGCTTTTCGAGGACATCCGGTCGCAGTACATGAAGCCGCCTCAAGGATACCCCGGTTTTGGACTGCTGGGAGAATATTTTGATAATCCCGACCTCAGGGGAAAACCGGTGTTCACGCGCATTGACACCGCTTCGCATTACTATTGGGATCTTGGGTCACCCGGCCCGGGCATCCCTGAAGATCATTTCTCCGTACGATGGACAGGAAAGCTGGTTGCACCGTCTTCGGGATCGTTTGAAATTGCCATGACAACTGACGACAAGGGGCGATTCTACTTCAACGGCGGACTTCTCATTGACAATTGGTCGCCATACGAGAAGAATGTCAGAAAGACGGCTGATATCACGCTGGAACAGGGAAAGGAATACGATGTACGAATCGAATTCGCTGAAAATACAGAGTATGCCGGGATTGATGTTCGTTGGCTCAGGAGAGAAGACAATTCTGAGGTTGGCAAAGGATTTGTCGATGCCGTCAATGCGGCAAGACAGTCCGATGCCGTCGTGTTCGTTGCCGGCATCTCACCCCAACTTGAAGGGGAAGAGATGGATGTTGAGCTTCCGGGATTCAAAGGCGGCGATCGGACGAGCCTGGATTTGCCGGCTTACGAAGAGAAACTTCTCCGCGCGGTTCAAGAGACGGGAAAACAGGTCGTGCTCGTCCTCACGAATGGCAGCGCCCTCGCCGTGAACTGGGCGAACGACAACGTCAGCGCAATTCTCGATGCCTGGTACCCCGGGCAGGAAGGGGGCAACGCCGTTGCCGACGTTGTCTTCGGTGATTACAATCCGGCTGGAAGGCTTCCGGTCACATTCTACAAGTCTGTGGACGACTTACCCCCGTTCGAAAACTACGGAATGAAAGGGCGTACCTATCGCTACTTTGAAGGTACACCGCTCTATCCTTTTGGCTACGGATTGAGCTATACGCGGTTTGACTACCGGCGGATTGACCCAAGCAAGCGCGTCGCGAGTGAACACGATACGGTCACCTTCAACGTGCAGATTGCCAATGCGGGGAATGCTGATGGTGATGAAGTTGTGCAGCTCTACGTTCGGAAGACCGACACTGCGGCGGGTGAACGGATGAAATCACTGAAAGCATTCAAGCGCGTTCACCTCAGGAAGGGAGAATCCACTTGGATCGGGATCCCGTTGGCGATTCACGACCTGCGGACGTACGATGAAATGAAGGACGACACGATCGTCAGACCGGGAGGCTACGAAATTCAGATCGGGGCGTCTTCCTCGGATATCCGGTTAACATCTTCCATAGAGGTGAAACAATGATGGATGCGCGTCAACGTACGCTTGTCTTGCTTGTTGCGGCATTACTGTCCGTTCACTCCTCCTTTTCACAGGATCGGGCTGTCCTTGCCGATTCCGTGAAGCACGAGTTTCTCCACGCATGGAACGCCTACAAACACTTTGCCTGGGGACACGATGCGCTGAGGCCCCTTACCAAAACGCCGCGCGATTGGTACGGAACGTCGCTGTTGATGACTCCGGTTGATGCCTTCGATACCATGATCCTGATGGGGTTGGCACGTGAGGCTCAGGATGCAAAGGAGCTCATCTTCAGCCGTCTTTCGTTCGACCAGGATATGGAAATCCAGACATTTGAAATCACGATCCGCTTGCTCGGCGGACTTCTTTCCGCGTACCAGCTTGACGGTGACCGACGTTTTCTCGATTTGGCGGAAGACCTCGGAACGCGGCTCTTGCCGGAATTCAATTCGTCAACCGGAATGCCGTATCGTTTTGTGAATCTACGGACGGGCGCAATCCGCGATTCGTTGAACAATCCTGCCGAAATAGGAACCTCTCTTCTCGAATTCGGCACGCTGAGCAGGCTCACTGGTAACCCGGTCTACTACGAAAAATCGAAGAACGCGCTGGTTCAGCTTTTCAAGCGCCGCTCAACGATCGGCCTTGTCGGATCTGTCATCAATGTCGAAACGGGGGAATGGGTCGACAAAACGAGCCATATCGGGGGAGGGATTGATTCTTACTATGAGTACCTCCTGAAATCATCCCTTCTGTTTGAAGACCGGGATTGCAGAACGATGTGGGATGAAAGCTTCAAAGCAATCCAGAAGTACGTTGCCGACACGTCGGCCGGGGGACTGTGGTACGGCCAGGTGGACATGAACACCGGCAAAAGGACCGGAACAATGTTCGGCGCCCTCGAGGCGTTCTATCCTGCAGTGCTTTGCCTGTCGGGTGACTTCGACAATGCGGCCAGGCTTGAAAACTCCTGCTTCAACATGTGGAACGTTGCAGGGATTGAGCCGGAATCGATCGACTATACAACGATGCAGATTTCCGACAAACACTACGTCTTAAGACCGGAAATCATCGAGTCGGCTTACTATTTGTATTGTGCCACCGGGGATCCGGCATATGCAAGAATGGGGAACGCGTTTTTCGACGGACTGGTGAAGTATTGTCGGACCGAAGGCGGATATGCAGCGCTTGCCGACGTGACGACGAAAGAGAAATCCGATCAGATGGAAAGCTTCTTCTTTGCGGAGACGCTGAAATATTTGTATTTGCTCTTTGCCCCGGAAAACACTCTCAACTTCGATCAGGT
>DATDNS010000088.1:0-3494 GCA_036518155.1 Bacteroidota bacterium | reverse complement strand
GTCAAACCACGGCAACGGCTTGTAGCGCACCATCACATCCGGCAACCAGTATGGATGGGACACTGAAAGCGTCGTGTCACGATGGTCATAGGGACCTCCGCCTGTTGCAGATCCCGTGGTTTGGCGGCCTCGAGATGCGGTGTACGTTGTCTGAAGATTCTGATAGCGAAGACCCGGAATGACGGTAATGTCAGGACCCACATTAATCGTGGCCATACCGTAAAATGCGGTCATGACCTCATTGCCTGAATAATTATTCGTGGCGGAATTGAAGAGGTCATGGAAGTAGGAGATGGCGTCGTTTTGCTGAATCAGGTCGGCATTGCCTCTCACGTAATTCGCCATTTCTGAGACCATGGCAAAATTCAAAGGCATGACCATTCGATAGTCACCGTTAAGGAATTTTCCGTAGCTGAAGTTTGGGTCGAGAAATGGCAGGATGGGAATGCTCGTCGTATTAACGTATTGGCCCATTGAAGGGAAATGAGAGGCAATCAGGCTGTCGATGAATTTTGCACTCGTCAAACCCAATCCCTGGCCGCTGTACCAGTCTTCATAATGCATACGTGACTGATAGCGGTATTTTCCACCAATTTTCAGGGTCGTCGTGATCAAGTCCGTCACATTCAGATTTGTTTCCAAATCCATCGAAGCCGTGATCGAACGTTCCCGAGAATAACTACTGTTGCTCGTAAGCCCCGTAAGATAGGTTTGATTCGTATCGTTGTTGGCGGCCAGAGGAATTGGTCTTGGATTCAGATTTGGCACATTCAGGAACTGACTCAAACCTGCCGATGCCTGTTGAAACGTGACCAACCAGTTATTCGGATTCTTGTTCTCAGAAAATGAATGAGATAACTTTGCGTTGACGTGAACGACTGAAACCTGTTGCTCATAACTCAATGCGTTCGTGAAAAGTCCCAGTTTGCCAGTTGAATCTGACATCGTGTAGTTGTGCACGTTCGTCTGAATATTGAAGAATTCTCCGCGATTTTGGGCCCTCGTTGTGCCCGAGCTGCCAAAGTTCAACAGGCTGATCTTGCCGTCGGGGATTTTGTAGTCCATCACAACGGTAGCATTCGCTCTTTGCCTGTCACGGGGAATATCCCTGAGATTCAAGCCCGTCGTAATATAGTCTGTATAGCTGTTGCCCAGGTGAAAGTAGGACGCTCCGAATTCATTGGACGTAAGGTTGCGCCGTTCAAGATCGGCCTCCGCAAAGATGCCGAGGCTACGATCTTCTAGAATCCGCCCTTCAATACTTGCCACATATTTATAATTGTTGAATTTGTTCGGAGCATTCGAAAGACCGTTGTACCCGCCTTGCGCAAGGACGCCAAGCCCTATCCCTTCCTTGTCTGCGCCAGCTTCTTTCAACTTGAAATCCACCGTCCCACCGATTGCGTCCGCGTCCTGGTCTGCAGTGACGGTTTTAGACACTTTTATCCCCTCAAGCATGTACGGAGAAATCATACTCAGATCTGCACTTCGATCGCTCGCACCCGAGGAAGCCATTCTGACACCGTCGATCGTAATTGCGTTGTACTTTGGTTGAAGCCCCCTGACAACGACTGCATTTCCTTCACCTCCGCTCCTGAGGATGGCGACCCCCGGCAATCTCCCGACTGCCTCCGCGGCATTTGCGTCGGGAAGTTCCTGAATTCGGGCAGCAGAGACGACGCTCACGATCTGTTGAGATGCGAGTTGCTCGTTGATGGCCGACTTTTGTCCTCGTGCCTGCGCGGTAACAACGACGACCTCTCCCTGCACCCCAACCGCCTCCAGCTTCAGGTCTTTCGTTATGTCCTCCCCTTCCTTGACTTCCACCTGCGTTTCAAGAGTCTTGTAACCGACGTACGAGGCGCGAAGCGTGTATGAGCCTGCAATCACATTGCGAATGACGTACTTGCCATCAGCGTCCGATGCTGCGCCGAACCCTGTCCCCGAAAGAATTACGCTTGCAGCCGGGAGAGGGTCGCCCGATTGCGAATCTCGAATAGTTCCGGATATTGTGACGTTCGCCTGTGCTACAACCTCGGCATCGATGAACAACACAAGCGCCATGACAATGGACAGGATATGCGAAACACGTTTCGACATGGTATTCTCCTCCTGGACCTGATTCGTCAGTGACCGGATCACGATTGCAATTTGCCCCATTGAGGTTCTGGATATCCTTCGAAAAACGTTACCGTTTGTACAATTACCTTTGGCATTTCTCACCCATTCAATGGGCGAGGACCGCTCTTTTGCCTGGCGGCTTGGAGGAACCTGACGCTCCCGCCTGCAACGCTTGGGTGGTGTAGCCGATCAGAGAGCTTGCCCCGAGGATTGCCGCATCATTGTTCGGCAGTCCGGATTTGATGATCTCGACTCCTCCTTTATAGAGCGACAGCAGGTTCTCGTTGAAATATTCGCGTGTCGGGTTCAGGAGCAGGTCACCCGATTCCATGAGCCCTCCGGAGAGAATAATCGCCTCCGGGTCGTACGCCGTCACGGCGTTGACGAGAAGGCGTCCCAGATACTTTCCCGTAATTTGAAATGCCTTCGCCGCAAGCAAATCCCCCCCGATCGCGAAATCGAATATTTTCCTGGCTGTAAGGTTGCTGAAGCTTATGTCCCTCATAACGCTTTCCTCGTTCTCCTGCGCGAGTAGCTCGAATGCGGTTCGCCTGAGACCTGAGGCAGAAACATACGTTTCGGCACATCCCCGTCGATGACATCCACACTCTCTCCCATCTTCTTCAAGAATCACGTGCCCTAGTTCTCCGGCAAGATCGTTGCTGCCGTACAGCAGCTTGCCGTCCACGATTATTCCGGACCCCAGGCCGGTTCCAAGCGTCATCGCGACAAAATCCGATCTGCCTCTTCCGGCCCCATAGTACAATTCACCGAGTGCGGCCGCATTGCTGTCGTTCGTCAAGGCGATGGGAAGATTGAAATGTCCTTTGAGCATGGCCACAAGATTCACCGTCCCCCACGGCAGATTTGCAGGATTGCGGACGCTACCTTCGCGGTGCCTTGCCGCCGGCGCCGCGACGCCGATACCGAGGAGACTGAACTGCAGCGGCAACTGTGTGCAGAGATCACGAATGCACAATGCAATCCGGGCAACAAAGTCTTCAGCGGTCTTTTCGCTCGTCGTCGGGAACGACGTTCTCAGGACACAACGTCCATCGTGGCCGACAGCCCCGACGACTGTGTTGGTGCCTCCGATATCAATTCCGATTGTGTATGCGCTGTCGCTCATGATTCCTTCTGAAGACTCCTAGACGGTAATGCGCCGGTCAGCGAAGACTTTTCTGATCGAAAGGGCTGCCGCACCAAGCAGGGGTGGACTGTCGTTTAACGATGTCGGAAGAATCGTTGTGTTGCGTTCATTGCCGAAGAACCCCTTCTTATTGACCGTCTCGATGATTTCCGGATAGACTATTTGCCAGGCCTCTCCTATTGCGCCCCCGACGATAATCAACTCGGGGTCAAATGAGCGTACG
>DATDNS010000087.1:0-3336 GCA_036518155.1 Bacteroidota bacterium | reverse complement strand
GTGCTTCGAACTGGTATACGCGCTCTATGCTCTTGCAGCGGTTGCGGTCGCGTGGGTTGAATACAGGAAGACGGTCAAATCCGTTTAAAGACGAGCACCTGCCACATCGGAGTGGCGTTGGAGTAGACCAACGCAAATCCCAGTTTCCGGATGTCCTCCCTCATTTTTCTCCAGTCGTGCCAGAATGGATGGAATTTCCACCTGAAGAGCTTCGCGAAGAAGATATGGCCCTTGAATGCGAGCTCCATGAAGAGGTTTTGTCTCGGGTGAGAAAGAGCGTAAATTGCTTTTGTCTTCGCCGTCGACGATCGGACAAGGGTGTCGATGTCTTCGTAGCAACAGACCGACTTGTCGAGGAGGGTGACATCCGATTTCCTGATTGAATCCGCGACTTCAACAAAGTCGCCGATCACATACTCCGCCCGGCTTTCAACGCCGAGGTCGACGGAGAATTGTTTTGCGGTTTCGATCATCCCTTCGGACATATCGACTCCCACCGCCCTCGCCGCACCTTCTTTGAGCAGGGTCAGATGCAGGGCGCCAACGCCGCAGCCGATATCGAGAATTTCACTGTCACGAACTGTTTCAGGCGGAATTCCGCGGAGGAGTAATTTTTGCATACGCTCGAGGCCGTGCCTCCTGAACCGTCGCGCATACACGCCGGAATACCTGGAGAAGAAGCTGTTTGCCCCTTCCTGGAACGCATTCGTAGGACAAATGCAAGCCATGATTCCTCCCGTAGAGTCCGATTCCCAATCGGACCTGAACAGAATATCATCCAAAACCAAGACACCATCTTCGTCCATTTACGAAATGGACTCTACTCGGTGATTCGCGTAGAGTCCGATTCCCAATCGGACGTCGATTCTCCAAGAAATGAGATTCCTTGTTTAAGCTCTACTCATACATCTCGAATTTTTGAGGAAATACAGGGGGGTTCGAAGCAAATCCTTCAACTATCCATTCTTTCCTGACGGCTTCCTTAAAATTGTGGAACGAGAAGTCTTTCGGAGCGATGCCTAAGTGTTTCATCGAATTGTAGTACGTGTAATTGAGATGATTAACATAGTCCGTGTTCTCGGGGGTCACACGAATGCAATGATCCATGGTTCCACGCTGCCACACGTGCTTCGGAGTAATACATAGGATCTTTTTGATTTCTTTCGAAGTGTGCTTTTTGAAATCGCGAAGATAATCGGACATGTGCTCGACTTTGGCAACCGCGGCAAGCAAGTGAACATGATCGGGCATCACTGTATATGCGATGAGCTCATTGAGACGTTTCGCATAGAAAATGAGATTGTCAATAATCATACCCGGTATCAAACCACGATGAAGATAAGGTTTTCGATCAAACGTGCAGAACGTCAGAAAGTAGATAGAATTGTTTTGATCCCAACGAGGTGGTTTGAGCGTAATAGTCTTTGTCTTCACGGTTATGCCCTCCTGGAAATCGTCCATTTGCGAAATGGACTCTACTCGGTGATTTGCGTAGAGTCCGATTCCTAATCAGACGTGAACAGAAAATCATCCAAAACCGGACGCCTTCTTCGTCCATTTACGAAATGGACTCTACTCGGTGATTCGCGTAGAGGCCGATTCCCAATCGGACCTGAACAGATAATCATCCAAAACCAGGACACCCTCTTCGTCCATTTGCGAAATGGACCCTATCCGAGCACAAAGTCTTTTTCATACATCTCATAGGCCGAACGCCTCATCCCCAGGGTCTCGTACGTCTTCTGCGCACGCTCATTCTCGTGTTCAACATACAAACGCAGACCGCTCACGCGCTTGTTCCCCCTCGCCAGGGTTTCGACGTGCCGGTAAAGCGCCCGGAATACTCCCTGTTTACGGTATTCCTTCCGTACATACACACTCTGGATCCACCAAAAGGTTCCACAACGCCAGTCGCTCCACTCATACGTGATCGCAAGCTGTCCCGCGACCACTCCGTCGATCATCGCGAGGTAGTAAACCCCCTTCGTCCTGTCGTCCAGTAATGCCCGCACGCCGCGCCGGAGGATGTTCAAGTCGAGCGTCCGGTGTTCGGTTTCTTCCGCAAGTCTTGCGTTGAACTCTGCAATCAATCCCGCATCCCTGATCGTTGCTTTCCTGATCGTCATTGGTATTCCCGCTCTGTCGATGTTGAATGTTGGGAGAAAAAACGGTTTCTTTCCTCCAGTTCAATATAGAACAGAAAACCCTTCCCATCAAGCTTCACCCGCGCTGTCTTCGCCCGAACGCAAGGAGGATCTATGAAGATTCCTGCTGTGAGTATTCTCATCATCCTGTTGTGCACATCCGTCACGCTCGGCCAACAACAGGGCGTTTCCGTTGTCGTCGTCACGCCGCTGGGACAAACGCAGTCATTCGACCAGTACCAAACCATCGTTGCCACATTCAACCAGCCGATGGTCGCGCTTGCGGAGGTTCCCCAGGACGAAGGAACAGGGCCGATGATCGTCGAACCGGCGGTGGCCGGAAAGTTTCGATGGATGGGGACTTCGACATTGACGTTTATCCCCTCGAAGCGTTTGCCCTACGGCACGCAGTTCACTGTAAGGATCCCGGCCGGCACGAAATCAGTATCCGGCCAGACTCTCCAGGATGAATACACGTGGGAGTTCCAGACTGTCCGGCCGGCTGTCATTTCGACAAACCCTTACGGCAACCAGCAATTCGTCGAGCTTGACCACGGCATCCTCCTCCGGTTCAACCAGAAGGTCGATCCCGCGGTTGTCGGCAAATACATTTCGCTTGAAGAGCACGGCGCCGGAGCGGTGGCATACCCTCCCTTCACCACACAGATTGCTCCTGCGGGTGCACAGTTTGGTGACAACAGCATTCTGCTTACGCCGGCACATCCTTTCAAGCGCGGTACGAGCTACACCGTGCGATGCAATCACGGCCTTCCCGGCGTGGAAGGGCCGCTCGGCATGATTTCCGACTTCGTATTTTCGTTCACGACCTACGGAGAACTCAAGTTCGTCAGAGTCTATAATGTCGACGGGTTCAATCCGGCACAGAACCTCGAATTAATCTTCACGAACCCCGTTTCCCCGAAGGACCTGATCGCACACCTCACGTTTATTCCGCCGCTCGTGATCGAACCCGACGAGTACTATGAAGAATATACGACTGAGCAGCCATCACTCAGGCTGCCGTTGAAAGCCGAGCAGGAATATGCCGGAATTCTCACCCCCGGACTCAGCGATCGGTTCAACAATACGATCACCGATACCGTCCGGTTCCGCTTCCGTACAGGATCCTATCCACCCCGCGTCGGCATGACCACGGGACAGGGTGTCCTGGAAGCCTACGAAGCCCACAGGT
>DATDNS010000086.1:0-3967 GCA_036518155.1 Bacteroidota bacterium | reverse complement strand
TCGTGACAGTTCCTTTGCCGAGGAATGGTTCTCCACCCAAACGCTCATTGAGTTGCTCAATATCCTGAACGATGGGGGCCATCTTGTAGACAGCATTCACGCCACGCTCGGGTGCAGAGCCGTGACACGAAATTCCCTTTGTCCGAACCTCGATCTCCATTCTTCCCCGATGGCCACGATAGACCGAGAGGTTTGTCGGCTCGGCAATGACAACAACCTCCGGTCGAAGCTTGTCTTCATTGATAATGTATTGCCAGCAGAGACCGTCACAGTCTTCTTCTTGCACACTGCCAACGACGTACAATGAATAATCATCCTCGAGGCCAAGTTCCTTGATAAGCTTTCCCCCGTGCACGATGGAGGCAAGTGCCCCCTTCATATCGCACGCGCCACGTCCGTAAACAATGCCGTCTTTCTCGGCTCCTTTGAACGGGTCCACAGTCCAATTTGCCGGATTTCCCACATCCACGGTGTCCACGTGAGCGTCGAACGCAATGATGTGCTTCCCCTTGCCGACACGGCCAAGGATATTTCCCATCGGATCGATCTTCACTTCATCGAACTTACAATCTTCCATTTCCTGTTTGATCCGGTGAACAACGTTTTCTTCCTGCGAGCTCAGTGACTTGATTGCTATCAAGTCTCGCAAGAACTTGACAACGCTCCGCTCATTGTTTTGAGATGCCTTGAGTATTTCCGTCTGCATGTTGTTTCTTCTTTCAGTTTGCCAGCGAATTGAATTCAGCGATAAGTTTGTCAAAGTATTCCACTTCATCTTCAAAAAGGCTCCGCCAATACCCCGGATCCCATTGGGCATTGATTTCCTCATATGTCTTTCCCTGCTGCTCAACCCAGGTAAAATACTTCAGGTTGTGGATTGCTTTCCGGTCGTAATAGGTCAGCTCTTTGAAGAAGTCGATATTCTGGTGAGCCAGCGGACCCGAATGATCCTTGGCTGCCTCGATGCCGGAGTATTTCCCGCGCTCTTTTCTCAGTTCAACGAGCCGCGATTTGTAGAGGTCGACCGAGTCTGTGAAAACCGTGAAGATGATGTCGTGCTCATCCATTTCGAAGTATTTTGCCGTTTTGATGGCAGACAGGAGGTTGGAGATGCTCGAAATGCCGAGAAGCGAGAGCCTGTCGGCCTGTGCTTTCGAGACGCCAAGAGTTGCAAGGTATTTCTTCCCGTCTTCCTCGTTGAAGAGTCTGAGGATGCGCATGCAGTCTTCGTCGTCAATCGCGGCGACGGCGTCGGTATTACGGACATTGTGAACCCACGGAACGTGCTTGTCGCCGATCCCCTCGATGCGATGAGCACCGAATCCGTTCATCAGCAGTGTGGGACATTGCAGTGCTTCCGTGGCAACAACTTTGAGGTTCGGATAGTGCTTTTTGAGGTAGTCCCCGGCAGCAATTGTTCCAGCCGAACCGGTAGCGGAGATATATGCAGCCGCACGGGCTCCCTTGATCCCGAGTCCGAGAAAAGCTTCCTCGATCGCCGGTCCTGTGACGTTATAGTGCCAAATGGGGTTGCCGAACTCTTCGAACTGGTTGAAGATAACATTCTTCGGGTCTTTCTTCAGCTCCCAACATTTGTCGTAGATTTCTTTCACGTTAGATTCAGAGCCCGGCGTCGCGATGACCTCAGAACCGATTTCTTTCAGCCACGCAAAGCGTTCTGCCGACATTTCTTCCGGAAGAATGGCGATGGGGGTACAATCCAGCAATCTGCAATCGAAGGCTCCTCCTCTGCAGAAGTTGCCGGTCGATGGCCAGACAGCTTTGTCGCGCGATGGATCGAATTCACCGCTTACAAGTCGGGGAACAAGACAGCCGAACGCAGCACCGACTTTGTGCGCTCCGGTCGGGAAATACTTGCCAACAAGACCGAAGATGCGCGCCTTGACTCCCGTGATTTCCCGTGGAATTTCGATATAGTTCACACCGCCAAATCCGCCGGTCTTGATATCGTTCTTCCAGGTAATCCGGAACAGGTTCAGCGGATTGACATCCCAAAGCCCGACTTTCGCGAGTTTCGTTTTTGTGGGCTTGGGGACAAGATTGGGATCCCGCATTTGTGCGAAGGTGGGGATGACGATTCCGCGTTCCTTGCACCGTTGTGCAGTCTTCTTGATTACGTTCGGGTGCAACTTTCTTATGATTTGTGACATTCCTATGATTCCTTAGATCGATCTGCTTGTTTGGCGTCTCAACATTGCCTGCAATTGTGTCGCCGGATTTTGTAATCGCGTCAGGAAGACAAGCGCGGCAATGACAAAAGGCTTAAACCCTGCTTCAGCGTATGTTGCGAGTCTGTATTTCTCAAAGACATTCTTCGATACCTCCCCTTGTGCACAACTCACTCCCGAGATGTCAGCCGGGAGACAATGCATGTACAAGGCATTCCCTTTGGCCGTGAGTTTCATTTTCTGGTCATCGCATTCCCAGGCCTTGTACTTCGCGTTGTTCGCCAGGCACTCTTTTTCAAGATCAACAAGTCCGGGTTTGTCGTTCTTGTTCAGCAATTCCGTCCGTCGCTTCATTACCTGATAAGGAGCCCACGATTTCGGGTAGACGACATCCGCGTTTCTGAAAGCGTCTTCCATGTTCGCAACGATTTCAAATTTGCCTTTGTGCGCGGCAGCATTCTTTCGGGCCACATCCACCACCCCTGGTATCAAATCGTAGCCTTTGGGGTAGGCCAGAGAGACGTCCATACCAAAGCGCGTCATGAGTCCGATGATGCCCTGGGGTACGGAAAGCGGCTTGCCATAGCTTGGAGAATAAGCCCACGTCATCGCGATTTTCTTGCCACGGAGCTTTTCCAACGAGCCAAAGTGATTCTTCAGCTGCATAAGATCCGCCAAGGCCTGCGTGGGATGGTCGACGTCGCATTGAAGGTTGATAACGCTCGGCCGGCGATGAAGGACGCCGTTGTCGAACCCATCCTGCACAGCCGCACCGACTTCGCGCATGTACTTGTTTCCCTCGCCGAGAAACATGTCGTCACGGATGCCGATGACTTCTGCAAGAAAGGAGATCATGTTCGCCGTTTCACGAACGGTCTCGCCGTGGGCAACCTGGGATTTTTCCTCGTCCAGCTCCGAGAGACCGAGTCCAAGTGCGTTGACCGCAGACGCAAAACTGAATCGTGTGCGAGTCGATTTATCACGGAAGATGGAAATTGCCAACCCGGTGTCGAATGCCCGGATGGAGAGTCCTTCCTTATGCATTTCCTTTAGAAGTTCCGCGACGATGGTGACAGCTCTAATTTCGTCATCACTCCGCTCCCACGTCAGCAGAAAGTCCTGGTTGTACGTATTGATCTTGAGTTTCCGCAGCGCCTGGATGCCCGACTGCATTTGTTTCTTTGTCATTGCTCGTCTGATCGATTCATTGAGAAAAAGTTTGACTATGCTGCGACTTGCATACTGATACATCCGTCCACGGGGCAAACGTGCTGGCACAATCCGCAGCCAACGCAACGCTCCTCATCGACGTGTGCGATTCTCTTCGCGTCACGGTCGATCGCCATGTGGCCTCCGTCCTGACACGCGATGTAGCAAACATCGCAACCGATGCACGTCTGTTTGTCGATATGGCTGCGGATCTTCCTTCGTGGCAAATCATCGTGCATTGCGATGTTGGGAAGCGCTTTCCGGACGATGTCCTTTGGAGAAGTGAATCCCATATCGTCGAGATAGTGGGACATGCCGCTCTTCAAATCGGTAATCACACGAAAGCCGTAATGCATCACAACAGTGCAAAACTCGACGACGCCGGCACCAACAGCCATAAACTCGACAGCATCGCTCCAGGTCGATGCTCCCCCGGTACCCAGGATGGAGATGTCGACGTTGCGCGCAATCTCTGCAATCGTTCGAAGAGTAATGGGTTTGATGGCGGGGCCCGTCATGCCGCTGTAGGTGGACTTTCCGCCAAGGTTTGGATTGGGCGCAAACGTATG
>DATDNS010000085.1:0-7557 GCA_036518155.1 Bacteroidota bacterium | reverse complement strand
TCGCTGAAGGGCATTATGGCCGCGAAAAGCAAGCCTATCGAAGAGATCATCCCGCGCCAGGTGCCGTCCAAAGTCGAGGTCGTCGCCATGAAACGTCCGGCCTCAAAGAATGCGGGCAGAATTGTCGGCACCGATGCAAGTGCAGTGCCTGAACTTGTCCGGCTCCTGCACGAAGAAGCGAAAGTAATTTGAATTTATTGTGTTCTGACTCTTCTGGTTAACTTTTGCCTTTATACTTTTTCCTTTAAACTTGACTTATGAAGATCCTTGCGGTAGCTGAACAACGGGATAACAAACTCAAGAAGACGGCATTCGAGGTCACGAAGACCGCACGCACGTTGGCAGACCAGATGTCGGGAGAAGTCGTTGCCGTCGTTATCGGCGAGAGCACGAAGGGAATCGCCGGAGCGCTCGGCGGCTATGGTGCAACGCGTGTTCTTGCGGTGGAACATCCGAGGCTGAAATTCTACTCGACGACCGCGTATGCAAAGATTGTCGGCGAAATAGCAAAGAAAGAACAGGCCGCCATTGTGCTGTTTGCCGCCTCGGCCATTGGAAAGGATTGTGCTCCGCGAGTCGCCGTCAAGCTCGATGCCGGCCTTGTTGCGGACTGCACGGCGCTGAATGTTGCCGGCTCCGGTCTTGTTGCAACGAGACCTGTCTATGCCGGCAAGGCAATGATCGATGTGAAGGTGACGTCCCCGGTGAGCGTGGTGACGTTGCGACCAAATGTGTTTTCAACCGGCGAGTCGAACGGTTCAAGCGTGTCCGTGGAAACAGCTGATATTCCTCTCACCGATTCCGACTTCGCTGCCTCTGTGAAAGAGGTCACACAGTCTTCAGGGAAAATTGACGTTGCTGAAGCTGATATTATCGTGACAGGAGGGAGAGGATTGAAGGGTCCGGAGAATTTCAAGATGATTGAAGAACTCGCGGCGGCGTTGGGCGGGGCCGTGGGTGCTTCACGTGCTGTGGTGGATGCAGGCTGGCGGCCGCACGACGAGCAGGTTGGTCAAACGGGCAAGACGGTCTCACCGTCTCTCTACGTTGCTGTTGCGGTCTCCGGTGCGATTCAACATCTTGCGGGAATGTCTTCTTCGAAGTATATTGTAGCTGTCAACAAAGACAAAGATGCCCCAATCTTTCAGGTTGCTTCGTACGGGATCGTGGGAGACGCGTTCGAAGTCGTCCCTGCGTTGACCCAGGAAGTCAAAAAACTTCTTGGCAAGTAATCTGAAGATCGACGAACGAAGGAAGAAAGCTTTGGAAAAAATTCAGGTCGATATTCTGGGGCTGTCCACCAGCCAAACGAGCGGCGGAGCGTATGCCCTCATCCTGAAAGAAGTCAGCGGACCCCGGCGGCTGCCGATCATTATCGGCGCGTTCGAAGCCCAGTCTATCGCGCTTGAAATGGAAGGTATCAAGCCACCCCGGCCGCTCACGCACGATTTGCTGAAATCCGTCATTGACATCCTTGGCGGAGGTCTCAACGACGTTGTGATCAGCGAGCTCCGGGAGGGCACGTTTTACGCCAAGCTCACCATCGACAGCCAGGAAGTCGATTCCCGCCCGAGCGATGCAATTGCACTGGCCGTGCGCTACGGCGTCCCCATCTATGTTGCCGACGAAGTGATGCAGGAAGCGTCCTTCGTCCCGCAAAACGAGGAGGAGGAAAAAATCACTCCACCCCCGGCACCGGCAGCGAGCGAGGAAAAACCGAAGTCGAAGCCCAAGACATCGAAACTCGATCAGCTGCAGGAACAACTCGACGAAGCTATCAAGAAAGAAGACTACGAGAAAGCAGCCCAGCTGCGGGATGAAATACGAAAACTCCAGGCCCGCAATTCGTAACGTTACAGAGGTTGTCATCACCGTTGTATCCTCTAACTCCCTGCACCCGATCTCGATAGAAGGAGGCTCCCCCGTGAATAGTCCAAAGACGAAATTGTGGTTTGTCATTCCTGTAGTTGTACTGGCGTTAAGCTGGAGTTTTGGATTAAGCGCGCAGCAATCCGAACGCGTTGCGAAACTTGTTGCCGAGGGAAACGATTATTCCGAAAAACAGTTCAACAATCAGAAAGCTCTCGACTGCTTCCTCACAGCCGACAGCCTCTCACCGAACAACGATGAGATCCTGTGGCGCATCAGCCGGTCGTACGTCGACATCGGCGAACATCTCCCCGCCGTAAGCGACGAGGATAAAGAGAAGCAGCTTGAAACGTACCAGAAGGCGCTGGAATACGCGAACAAGGCCGTCGCAGCAAACCCGAAAAATTCCATGGCCTACTGCCGGAGGGCGATTGCGACGGGACGAGTCGCGCTCTTCAAGGGTGTCTTCAGTGTTGGAGGACTCGTGAACGCCACGCGCGACGATTGCCAAAAAGCAATCGAGCTCGACCCGGCCAATGCCGCTGCGTACTATGTGCTCGGTCGGTCGCACGCGAAGCTGGTGGAAAAGCCGAAAATTGTGCGATGGCCGCTTGGCCTCGGATGGGGCAACATTGATGACGCGATCAAGAATTATGAGAAGGCAATTTCTCTCCGGCCGGCATTCATCATGTACCGACTGGATGCGGCGCGTGCGTACGTAGAAAATGATGATTACACGAAGGCGAAGGAGCAGTTGAACGTCATACCGACGCTCCCGAAGGAAGACGAAGACGACGATCAGTTCCGGAAGGAAGCGAAGGAATTGATGGATCAGATCAAGGACAAATGAGACAAAGGAAAAATTGAAAAAGCCCGGCTTGCCGAATATCGCATGCCGGGCTTTCTTGTGCTTGTATCCTCGCTGTGCTTGTGGCCACCCCCCTCATCGTTTCTACACGGTAATATCCGTCGACAACCGCTCCGCAGCTTCCGCGTTCCGCTCATACCGAAGTGTCATCACCAATCCAAAGACAAGAAAGACCGCCGCAAGGTAATAGGGAAACGTGTCGTTGATCTCAAACAGGGGGCCGGATAGGATCGGTCCAATGACCATGCACATCGACATCAACGAGGAAAGCATCCCGAGTTTCTCCCCCTTTGCCTTCGGATCGGCGGCACCGGCCACCTGGCTTGTGAGCACGACACGAAGGATTGACTGCCCCGTGCCGATAAACAATGTAGCGACGATGAACAACAGAAGCGACCTTGTGACGAACAACCCGACACCGATGATGAGCGCCACAAGCATCATTTTTTCGAGCGACAGTTCCGAAAACCGTTTGAGCCAGAACCGCTTCAACAGGACTGCCTGATTGATCGCGACCACGATGCCCATGGCTGTGAACGTGAGCCCTGTGACAAATGCGTCGAATCCGAAATTCTTGCTGACGAACAACGAAAACACCGTTTGCGATGCAACGTTGGCGAGACCGAACATTACCCACGTAACGAAGAGCGGACGAAGTTCGACATCCCGCACCGCTCGCCTGAGAGGCGCCAGTGGATTGAGATTGAGCCTTGCCCCGGTGTTCTTCTGCTTGTTGGTCTCCGGCAGGAAAAAGTACGCCGTGATGGCGTTGAGCGTCGCTAGTCCGCCCGCAAACCAAAACGGAGTCGCGTGGGAGATTGTTGCAAGCGCTCCTCCGATGACCGGACCCAGCATGAAGCCGATGCCAAACATCGCTCCAATAAGCCCGAGGTTGACGGTTCGCTCTTGTTCGTCCTCTGAAATGTCCACCAGGTAGCTCTGGGCAATGGAAAAATTCCCGGCTGCGGCGCCGTCGATGATCCTTCCCAAAAAAAGAATCGGAATGGAGGTCGCCCCGGCGAAGACGAACCATCCGATCGCTGTACTCGAAATGCTGAGAATAAGCACGGGCCTCCTTCCGATACGGTCGGATATGGCCCCCAGCAGCGGAGAACTAAAGAATGCGAAGAATGAAAAGGAAGCAAACAGAAGCGTCACGATCGATGCCGAAGCGCCAAAACCGGTCACATAGAACGGAAGGATTGGGATAACGATGCCAAACCCTATCACGTCGACAAGAACCGTGAAAATGATGATAAGCTTCTCTTTTTTCATACGCTGAAGATGTTCCTGGCCGAAGCCGGTCGTGTGATCCTACGGGATGTCAGCAAATGCTCCGTTGTTGACATTGAGCGGGAATTTTCAATCCTTGTCTGTGACAATCGCGATGTTTGGCTCGATTGGGAAAGCGGTTCCATCAATCACAAGTCCTTCTCATATGCTCCGGCGTCAGCGGGACAAACAACAAAAACAAATGTCTCCCGTCCTTCTCGGCGCACATATGTCCATCGCCGGTGGCGTTCATACGGCCGTCGAGCGCGGCGAGAGTATTGGCTGCACCGCCATCCAGATGTTTGTCAAGAACAACAACCAATGGTACGGCAAACCACTGACCGAATCTCAGGTTTCAACGTACAAAGACCTTCTCTTGAAATCAAGCATCGGCCCCGTGATTGTCCACGATACGTATCTCATTAATTTGTGCGCAGTGGACAAGTTGATCCTGCAGAAATCCCGTGACGCTCTCAAGGATGAACTCGACCGATGTGAGATGCTCGGCGTTCCGTATCTCAACTTTCATCCCGGCGCGCACGTGGGCCGGGGTGAAGGAGACGGGATCCGCACGATTGCGGAGTCGTTGAACATCGTCCACGAACGGACAAAAGGATACAGGGTCAGGAGCGTACTTGAGACGACGGCGGGGCAGGGAAGCTCGATCGGCTACAGGTTCGAACAGATCAGGGCTATCATTGATGCAGTTGTTGAAAAAGAGCGAATGGCGGTCTGCGTCGATACGTGCCACGTTTTTGCGGCGGGGTATGATATCCGGTCGGAAAAAGGGTATGAGCTGACGTTTGAGGAATTTGATGCCGTCATCGGGCTGGATCGTCTTGTGGCTTTTCACGTTAACGATTCGATGCGGGGACTCGGATCCCGTGTCGACCGTCACGAACATATCGGAAAAGGAAGCATTGGCCTGGCAGGATTCAAACACCTGATGAACGACGAGCGATTTCGTGACATCCCAAAGATCCTTGAAACCGAAAAAGGTCCGGAAATGAAAGAGGATGTCCGGAACATGAGAGTGTTGCGGAGTCTCATCAAACGATGAGCCAACAGCCCATTCCACGGAACCGTTTTCGCCGCATCGTCTCTGCTTGACATCATTTTCCAATCGACGTACCTTGTGGGCGCGGACCAACCATGATTGGACAGAGCACACTGAAAGAGGAACTAGAAAGGAGCACAAGGCAGGGCGAGCTTTATGCGTCGATGCCGAACGGCTGGGTGCGGTGTTTTTCGTGCGGTCATCGCTGCAAAATTCCGCCGGGCAAGGACGGCATCTGCAAAGTTCGGTTCAACAGGGATGGCAAACTCTTCGTGCCCTTCGGCTATGCGGCCGGTATTCAGCTCGACCCGGTGGAAAAGAAACCATTCTTTCACGCCTATCCGGGGTCCAAAGCTCTCAGTTTCGGCATGCTCGGATGCGATTATCATTGTCCCTATTGTCAGAACTGGGTCACTTCACAGGCGTTGCGGGATCCGCTGGCGACTTCGTCGATGGAGTACGTGACTCCGGAGGAATTGGTTGACCTCGCAGTCAGGCACAAGGCCAAAATCCTGACCAGCACGTATAACGAACCCCTCATCACCAGCGAATGGGCAGTCGAGATTTTCAAGCTTGCGAAGCGTGTCGGCCTGGTGACATCGTACGTGTCAAACGGAAACGGTACACCGGAAGTGCTGGACTATATCCAGCCGTGGGTTGATCTCTACAAGATCGATTTGAAAGGGTTCAGTCAGAAAGAATACTCGAAACTCGGGGGTTCGCTCAGTAATGTTCTTGACACGATCAAAAGCGTGTACCGGCGGGGGATGTGGCTTGAAGTCGTTACACTTATTGTTCCGGGCTTCAACGACTCGCACGAAGAATTGACCGCGATTGCGAAATTCATTGTCTCGGTCTCACCGCAGATCCCTTGGCACGTGACGGCGTTTCACCAGGATTACCGTATGACGGATCCTGACAACACGCCCGCAAAAACGCTCATACGGGCAAGGAACATCGGGCTATCGGAAGGTCTCAAATTTGTCTATGCGGGCAACAGACCGGGCGAAGTCGGAGGTACCGAAAACACCTTCTGTCCGTCGTGCGGAGAAACTCTCATAGAACGCTACGGCTTCCGGGTTTTGGCCAACAGGCTGAAGAACGGAACATGTTTCAAGTGTGGGACGACGATTCCCGGGAGATGGGAGTAATGCTGAACGAGCGTGAAGCTCAATACGTCAAGACGCTGATGAAATGGGACCAGCGACGAATGCAGCTCGGCTGGTTCTTCATGGTTGTCTTGGCCGCCGGAGGACTTGTTATTTTGGCAACGGCACTGATAACACTTCCTCGATTGAATGACAAAACGGCACTCTGGCTCACCCTCCCGGGGCTGCTGATTGGTGCCCTGTTGATCGCAATTTCGATGGCAGGCATTCTCTGGATCAAGCAGCGGCATCTCATTGCATCGATCCTGAAGAAACTCGGAGACCGGTCCGAGGATCATGCACGCTCATTCAAAGTTACTTCTCACACATGAAATCACCGTTCATTTCTTCCCCAATCGGGGCGCTCATAGGCTTTTTCGTGGCAAAGGAATCCGGGTTCACGGAATTCTGGGAAATCATGGGATTGGCAATGATCGGGATGCTGGCGGCATGGTTCGTCGCAAGAAAAGTTGGCGATAAATTCGACACCGGTACTTGATGTAAAGAGGATCCATATGCCGAAATCCTTAAGGATATCGATGAACGTTACCTTGAATGCAAGTCCTTCTGAGGTCTTCGATGCCCTCACGAATGCGAAAAGCATTCTCGAGTGGTCCGGTCAACGGGGCAAGGTGGAACCGACCATTGGCGGAAAATTCGAAATGTTCGACGGATGGGTAAGAGGAAAGGTCCTTGCATACCAAAAAGGGAAAACACTTTCCTATACCTGGCTTCCTGATGATTGGGACGCAGCATCGGAACCGTCAATCGTCCGATACTCGTTTTCGCCTGCCAAGTCCGGCACAAAAGTCTCTCTGACCCACTCAGGTTTCCCGGACAAGAATGCAAAGCTTGAACACGAAGAGGGATGGAAGGAGCACGTCTTTGAGCCACTCAAAGGTTTCTTCGGATCCCAATAAGCGTTCACTCGTAATTCGCCATTCGGTCGGGAGAGTCTGAGAGCCTTATGAAGACTATCGGCGCGTGTTCAATTCCAGGCAACTTTTTTACAGCGTGATCGTCTCACTCCAATCAAAATACTCACTACGGTTCCTTGAAAATGACCCGGGCACCTGAGTTTCGAAATTTTAATTGCACGTGTACTCCCCGGAAAAATTTCCGTTGCAGGACGGTTGAATGTCGGTGAAAGGATTATCGATGAGATTCAGTACTCTTGGTGCGGCTTGTTTGATAACGGTTGCTGTCCTGGCCGGTTGTTCTGCTCCGACCACGGAAAAAACAGGTTCGAACGCCGTGAGAGAGCCCGACCTGACATTGCAGGTGGGGAGCCTGAATTTGTCCGGTTTCAACAAGAAGTTCGACAAGAAGGATATTGACAAGTT
>DATDNS010000084.1:0-2080 GCA_036518155.1 Bacteroidota bacterium | reverse complement strand
CTGATTCAATCCGGTCCGATTCCCGCGGGGTTCACGAATTTCGTGATGCTGGACGAAGTCAAAGGAATCTGGGCCCGGTATCCCGTTGAAGGGAAGGGCCTCAATCCGCTGCTCCAGAACTACTGGATGGTCATTCATCCGCAGGTGTTGTTCCTCGGATTTTCCTCGATGGCAGTTCCCTACTCCATGGCAGTAGCCGGATTACGGAAACGGGACTACAATTCGTGGATCCGTGTGGCGACGCCGTGGGCGGTGTTCGGTGCGATGGTTCTTGGTACCGGCATCATCCTTGGCGGATACTGGGCTTATGAAACGCTCGGTTGGGGCGGATTCTGGGGATGGGATCCGGTTGAAAATTCCTCTCTGATCCCCTGGCTTCTCTGCGTAGCCTCGATTCATACGACGTTGACGCAGCGACAAAGCGGCGCGTTCGTACGAACGAATTTTGTACTGAGTCTGCTGACATTCGTCCTCGTTCTTTACAGCACGTTCCTCACCCGCAGCGGAGTACTGGGTGAGACATCCGTCCATTCGTTCGTGGACCCCGGCATGTGGGTCTATTGGCTGCTCCTGTCGGTGATCTTCGTGTTCGGTGGGATCGGGTTTGGATTGCTCTTCAGACGAATGAAAGAAATGCCGAAGGTCCCTGTCGAGCACTCGATGTTCTCGCGGGAATTCGCGCTGTTCCTCGGAGCGACGGCACTGACGTTCGTCGCAATCTTCTGCGTCGTGGGGACCTCATCGCCGATCATTACTTCAATTACCAGCGGAAAGGCTTCCGCTGTCGATGCGATCTATTACGTGAGGACCAACCTGCCTCTCGGGATCGTCATCGCGTTCCTTTCCGGCCTCGGTCAGCTCCTCTGGTGGAAACATTCAAAAACGAATGACCTGATGAAGCGTATGACCGTTCCACTCGCTGGCGGTGCGGTTGCGACGATCGCCGTGCTGACCATGGGAATGGAGAATATCGAGATCCTGCTCTTCGTGTTCTGTTCAGGCTTTTCTCTTGTCGCGAACTTTATGGTCGGTTACGACGTGTATCTCGGCAATCCGAAGTTCGTCGGGGGCTCCATCGCCCATATCGGCATCGCGTTATTGTGCCTCGGCTTCGTCACTTCGGCGCGATACGACAGGAAAGCCACCGTTTCACTCGAACAGAACGTACCGCTGGATACGCTGGGGTACCGTCTCACATACGTAAAGGATGAGCACGTCGGGAAATTCGATGCGTTCAGAGTTCGTGTCGAAAAGGATGGAAAGACCCACATCGTCTCGCCGACGATGTACTACAGCGAATTCACCCAGAGTGTCATGCGTCATCCCGACCTCATCAACTACCTCAATCGCGATTTGTACGTGGCGCCGCTTTCCCTGGAAGATCCGCAGACGACAAACGACAAAACCCTGACGCTCCAGAAAGGCGAGAGCACGCAGGTCGGCCCCCTGAGCGTGAAGTTCGACGATTTTGACTTTAGCGCAGTGCAGATGGGAGCCATGCTGGAAGGGAAACCATTCCAAATCCGCGGCATCATGGAAGTGACGGAAGGGTACCAGAAGAAGAAGATCGATCTGGTGATGAAGAACGAAGGAGAGGGACCGCAATTTGTCCCGGCACCGTATGTCGCTGCGGACGGCAAGAATTACGTGCTGCAAATGATCCGTCTGCTGCCGGACAAGGACGACCGGGCGAAATCCAAGATCGAGCTTTCGGTCAAGATGCCCCTTTCTGCCTCCGAGCAGGCGCACGGGGAAACACTCGTGGTTGAAGCGAGCATCAAGCCGTACATCAACCTCGTGTGGATGGGGACCATCACCCTGGCAATTGGATTTTTCATGACGATCCTTCGAAGGGTGGACGAGGCGCGGTTGAAGATGAAATCGCCTGAATAAGGTTTACCGAATAGCAGACATAAAAAACCCCAACATCGTTGGGGTTTTTTGTTTCCCTCCGGAACGAGCGGATACGAATCCGCTCGTTCGTGTTCCTACTTCATCCATCCTGCCATCTTCGATTTCCTGAGCGTTCCTTTCTTGAGCGCCCGTTCCTTCATGTAGCTGAACAAGATCGGTGTCACGA
>DATDNS010000083.1:0-3667 GCA_036518155.1 Bacteroidota bacterium | reverse complement strand
AAGCGGAAAGGTACTTTATTTGAAGGCCCATTCAAGTGCACACACGTGGACAGCGAATCGTATCTTCTCACCCTGTGCCGGTATATCCATCGGAATCCGCTCGAAGCGGGGCTCGTGAGCAGGATCGAAGACTGGGAGTTTTCGGACTATCTGCGTTGGACACATCTCGCTTCTGGTACATCAAGCCCTGCAATCTCGTTGGCACCGGCTTTTTTCAAGAGTGCTAGAGATTACGAAGACTTCGTCAAGAGGATTGAGCCACCGGCATGGGTGACTGGTGAAGCTAACAAGTTTTGGCAGGATTGACCAAGAAAAATCCGACTCATCTCACGCTGGATATCTTGAGAAAGATGAGTCGGATTTGCCTGGGAGTGAACCGTCGCTGGATGTCTCCGAACGGCTGAAGAAGTTTCTTCTGGATTAAGAGAGGAAAGTGCCGCTAACTAGATAAATGCGACTCACCTCACGGAGATATATCCGGGCGAAGTGAGTCGCACCCACCCAAGCAAAGTGAGTCGCTTTTCACCCGATTATTCGCGACGAAGCAACCGGTAAATCACGGGCAGACCGTAAAGCAACAGGAAGCTTGAAACCGAAAACCCTCCAATAACCGCGATTGCAAGCGGCTGCTGCATCTGTGCCCCAGCACCAAACCCCATCGAAAGCGGCAACAAAGCGAAGACTGCTGCAAGTGTCGTCATGAGAATCGGCCGCGCGCGCAAATGGCTTGCACGAATGAGTGCATCGTCGAGAGCAACTCCTTCTTTCTGAAGTGCCTTCACGTTGTGCATCACAAAAATTGCATTTTCAGCCACGATCCCAATGATCATAATGATGCCGACGAAACTGGAGATGTTGAACGTCACTCCCGTAAGCCAGAGCGCGGCAAAGACGCCAAACAGGGACATCATATTGACGATAAAGATCGAAACCGGAACTGCAAACTCTCCAAACTCGATCAACAAGACGATGAACACAAGCATGAATGCTGCGATGGCAACCAGCAACAGTCCCCGAAATGATTCCTGCTGAGTCTGATACACCCCTCCATACTCGAGAGTCATTCCTTTCGGAAGATAGATTCCGGCGGCGACTGCTTTCTGAATTTCCGCAATCGTGCTTCCAAGGTCGCGACCCGCAATCCTTGCAGTAACGGCAACCAGTTGTCGCAATCCTTCACGATGGATTTCCGGCTGGCCGGCCGTCTTTTCAACCGTCGCAATATTCCCCAGCGGTACAAGGACACCGGTCGGGTTGGTAAGCTGAAGCTGTCCGATCTTGTCCACATCGAATCGATAGGCGTCGGGAAATCTGACCCGGATCCCGATGAGTTTCTCTCCTTTTTGAATTTTCGTGTCGATGCGGCCGTGCATAATCGTTTCAAGCTGGTCTCTGACCTCGGCTGCATTGAGTCCGGCAAGCGATGCCCTGATCGGGTCAACGTTCACGATGAACGAAGGACCTGTGATGACAATCCCGTTGAACGCATCGACCACGCCCGGAACTGTTTCGATTACCCTGGTTACTTCTTCAGCTTTTGCCTGGAGCAAGTGTATATCGTCGCCGAACAGTTTTATTTCAACCGGCTGTGGATTATTCGTCAGGTCGCCGATGACGTCCATCATGAGTTGACCGAACTCAACCCGGAGATTCGGTTCCGTCGATTCGATCGAAGTGCGGACCTCCGACATGACTTCTTCGATGCTGCGCGAACGCTTCTTTTTCAACTTCACCAAGAAATCGCCCGTGTTCGGTTCGGTTAAGAAGAATCCGAGCTCAGCCCCGGTCCGCCGTGAGTAGGTATCCACTTCGGGGATCGAAAGCAGAAGGTGCTCGACCTTCATGAGAATGCGATTGGTTTCGGAAAATGAGGTCCCCGGGGGTGTCCAGTAATCGAGCACAAATGTCCCCTCATCCATCTCAGGCATGAAATCACTGCCGATCTGGGAGTAAATTACGTACGCTCCAAGAAGAACGATGAGAGCAATTGGGATAACGGCGAATTTGCGTGCGAGGAGCCGGCGAAGAACTTTCTCATGCCATTCCGAGAATTTCGAGTGATGATGCTGGTGCGCGATCTCATGTTGGATATCCCTGTCCCTGACAACGAACATCGCCAGCAGCGGAGCGAGAGTGACCGAAAAGACAAACGAAATCAGCAATGCGAAGACCATCGTGATCGACAGGGAAGCAAAGAATGCCCCCGTGACACCGCCAAGAAACGCCAGAGGAATGTGGATGACGATGGTACTCGCTGTCGAACCGATGATCGCAGGCATCAGTTCGTGCAGCGATCCTGATGCCGTTTCGGCAAAGAGTGCGCCTCCAGTTATCCCGTTGGCGTTGTTCTTCTTCAGATTCGTGAAGACGTATTCAATGACGACAATCGAGTCATCGATAATGAGTCCGACCGCGGCGGCCATGCCGCCCAGCGTCATGATATTGATCGTCAATCCCACCGTCGAAAGGCAGGCGAAGGTGCACGCGATGGTTGCAGGCACGACGGAGAGAATAACAAGGCTCACGCGTGAACTTCGCAAGAATAGAAATACCACCACCATGGCCAGGACGATCCCGATAAGGATGCTGTCGCGTGTGCTCAGGATGGAACTCATGATGAAGTCACCCTGGTCGTAAAAATTTTCGATGCGCACGCCGCGCGGAAGATTGAGTGTGGCAAACTCCTTCGTGATGTCGTCCCGGATTTGTACCGTGCTCCCCGTCGGCTGTTTGAGAACGTTGATCAAGACGGCGTCCTGGCCGTGCGCCGTCGTCCGGATGAACTTATCAGCAACCGAAGGCTTGACCACTGCAACATCGGAAACCAAGATCGGAACACCGTGTTGCACGGCGATCGGAACTGCACTGATGTCATCGACGTCTTTCAGCAGTCCTGAAACGAGCGACAGATACAACTGATAATTATTGTCAACCAGGCCCGAGGATTCGACAAAATTGGTCTTCTGGATCGCATCGGCAACCTGCTCAATATCGAGGTGGTATGCGGCCAGCTTTTCCGGCACGACAGTGACGAGGAACTCCCTTGTGTCGCCTCCCATCACTTCGATGCGGGCGACACCTTTGACTTTCAGCAATGCGGGTCGGATCTGGTAGAGTGCGATGTCGCGTAGCTCCACCTGGCTCAACGTGTCGGACGTCAGACTATATCCGTGGATCGGGAAGACCGACACCATCATTTGTTCGGCGGTGATGGATGCCGTCGGCGGAAGCTCATTCCGGATGTTCGCAATCCGCCCCTGCAGCATTTGGAGTGTCTGCTGCACGTTGCTTCCCCAATCAAGGCCGATGGAGATTTCTGTCGCACCGCGCCCGGTGATTGACCGAACGATCCGCACGCCCGGGACTGAGCTGGCGACCTCTTCCAGTGGTTTCGTGACTTCGACCATCATCCGTTCCGCCGGCTGCTCGCCGTTATCGGCCAGGACCACGATCCGGGGGAAAGTGATGTCGGGAAAGAGTGAAATCGGAAGGTTCAGCGTCAGCGCGACGCCGGAAATCACGAGGATCGTGACGGTAAACAGGAATGCCTTCGCGTGGCGGCGGACGTATTCGAACGGACTCATTCCCGGCCTTGCTGTCGGACCGTCACGCGTGTTGAATCGGCAAGTGTGTAGTTGCCTTCGGTGACGATGACCATTGCGGGTTT
>DATDNS010000082.1:0-5274 GCA_036518155.1 Bacteroidota bacterium | reverse complement strand
TTCGCTTCCGGCGCTCGAACCGTAGGAACTTGTCGCGATCGCGCGGAAATAGTAAGTCTGGTTGGTCGTCAGACCCGAAACCTGCGCCGACACGGACACACCCGTCCAGCCGTTGACCGGGCTCTGCGACGCGGCAACCGTATCGGGATAACTGCCCGATACTGTACCGTAGACGAAGTTCACCGTAGTATTTCCTTTGAACGGATTTACCGTCCCGTTCAACATCGCAGAAGTGAAGTGAACGCTTGATGCGGCATTGGTCGTGATGGTGGGAGATGCGGCCGGAAAATCGCTTTGCCAGATCAAGGCTGGATACCCGTTGTTGACGCCCGGGTCGATCGCCCACGTATTTGCAAAATCCCAACCGGCGCCGGTAAAAGTGGATTGGGTTTTCATGGTTGCGGTGGTTTCACCCGTGCCGCTGCCGCCCGACTGCCCGGACGTTTGTGTATCCCAGAAACTGTTGCTCACCGATCCTGAGTTGCTGCCGATAAGACCTCCTGTACTACTCCCCCCGCTGACGCTGCCTGTGCTGTAGCAATCGCTTACCGACGCTGAAAGCAAGTAGCCCACGAGACCTCCGACACTGCTGCCGCCACTGACACTTGCAGTGCTGTAGCTGTTGCTTGCCGAACCTGATACTATCCCACCGATAAGTCCGCCGACAAGATTGCTACCGCTGACACTTCCTGTGCTGTAGCAATTGCTCACCGTGCCATCATTATCACCCACAAGAGCGCCGACGTAACCCGAACCTCTGATATTTGCGTTGACAACTCCCAGGTTTTCTATCGTAGCACCTGACTTCGGGAAGCCAAATAGCCCGACAGCACTCGTGCTACCACGAGAAATCCATAAGTTTGAGATGGTATGGCCGTTGCCGTTGTAGGTGCCGGAGAAGTACGAGCCAGACTTTCCAATAGGCGTGAAGCCGCTCCCCGATGCCCACCCCGAAGTCTGGGAGGCATCGATATCGGCAGTCTGAAGGAACGAGGATCCCCACGAACTCGAATTTTGACTTACCCAGTAAAGGTTGTCCAGCGACGCTATCAGATATGAGCCTCCGCTTGTTGAAGGCGCCACGGCGGTCACCAGATGAATGCCGCCCGGGTACTGCCATTGCAAATACGCATATCCGTTGTTGATACCATCGCCCATGTACCAGGAAGCCGTGTCCCAGCCGGCCGCGGTGAATGTTGCGGGATCTTTCATTTGAACGGTCGTTTTGCCGGTGGCGCCGGTGGTGGTCCCGGCGCCTATGCCGGTTGTGCCTGAAGAGTCTTTGTTCCAAAAGCAGCTGTCGACTGCCGCGTCGTTCTGGCCAACGAGCGCGCCCGTCGGGCTGCTTCCAGTAACTTTACCGAGACTGTAGCTGTTGCTGATCAAGGCAACCGGGGAGGCACCGTTGGTAATGTTGTACCCCACGAGTCCTCCTGCATAACTCGCCCCACCGTTCACGCTTCCGGTAGCATAACAGTTATTTATCGTTGACTGTCCGCGACTATACCCCACGAGTCCGCCGATATTGCTGGACGCAGAATTTACCGAGACATTGACCGTGCTGAAGCAATTGCTCACCACCGACCCGTTGTTATATCCGACAAGTCCGCCTATGTAATTGGAGTACGTCGCATTCACACTTCCCGTCGTGTAGCAATTGAGGATGGTGCATCCGTTGGAATTGGAGGCAACGAGTCCCCCCGTATTCGTTCCCCCGGTAATGTTGACATTGGTGAGCCCAAGGTTCTTCACGGTATCGGGGTAATAGGCAATTCCGAACATACCGAGGTTATTTGCGCTGCTCCGTGAAATGAAGAGGCCGGAGATGGTGTGTCCGCCGCCATCGTAGACACCGGTAAAATTCACCCCCGCAGTTCCGATCGGCGAAAAGCCCTGGTTCGAATCCCAGCTCGTGTCGGACGAAGCGTCGATGTCCGCTGTTTGAAGGAAATGCTTGTTCCACGAAGTTGAGTTCTGGGTTACCCAGTACAGATTGTCGAGCGTGGCAATCTGGTACGGATCTCCCGTCGTCCCGCTGCCGGACGGCGCGGTTGCCGTTTGTCCAACGGTCGTCGTCGTCACCAGGACAAAGAGAAGCGTCATCGCGAATGCGAATGTGTTTGTTTTCATGGGCGTCATCCTTTCCCAGGGTTAGTATGAGAATGCCTCAAGTTGGCGCCGGATCGCCGGCAAATTGTCTTTCAGAAAATACACATCAGCCCCCGCAGCCCGGGCTTCGTCCCGGAATTCCTGGTCGCCATAGTTTGTCACGATGGCCACGTGCGAATCCGGGTGGACGGCCTTCAACTGCCGCGTTGCTTCCAGACCGTTCGTCCGGGACATTTTCACGTCCATGAGAACCCAGTCGGGATGGAAAGCATCAAAGGCAGCGATGACAGAGGCGCCGTCGTCACATTCCGCGGTTACATCGTCCGGTGTTGCCACGATACTTTTGATCGTTTGGCGCATGACCGGACTGTCGTCGACAATGAGAATTTTCATGGAAAGCATAGAAACAGTGAAGAGTGAATCGTTTTGAATTACATGCAAGCTACGCGGACGGAGTGCGGTAAAACAGAAGGAGAAACTCACTTTTGGGGAGAGTACTAGTACTCTAGATTGCGAATTGCCAATTGCGGATTATTGACTGCAGATTGAAAAGATGGGATGAAGGAAGAGAAGAAGGTATGGTATTGCGGCCGCGTAGAGCCCGATTCCTAATCGGACCGTGTGAAGTGTCCTCCCGGTCGTATGATGATTGCGACTCTACAGCTTCACAAGAGGTTCTTGTTCTCGAGCGCGAATTTGAGCAGGCTGTAACTTCCCCGGAGATCCAACTTTTCCGAAATCTTGAACCGGTAATTGTCCACTGTCTTCTGGCTCAGGAACAACTCCCTGGCGATTTCCTTGCTAGTCCTGGATTCGGCAATGAGCCTGAGGACCTTTTTTTCCTGCGGGCTCAGCCGGTCAATCCCGGGATGGGAGGCATCGAAGCCGGATTGCTTCTCCTTTCGACGGAGCAGCTTGTCTGTCAGGGCAGGACTGATGAAATGGCGCCCTTCCATAGCCGAACGGACGGCATCCGCAATATCGACGGAGGCGCTCTCTTTTAACAGGTAGGCTTTCACACCAAGGTCCATCGCCTCGTTCAGTATCTCTTCATCGTCGAACATTGTCAAAAGGATAATGTATGGTGCACCCTGTTCTTTGCTGAGTGTCTTCGCTACTTCAAGTCCCGACATCTTCGGCATATTGACATCAAGGACCGCCACAGTCGGACGCTGTTCGCGGATCATCCGAAGGGCAGTCGCACCGTCCCCGGCCTCGCCAAGGACCTTCAATTCCGGGTCGCGTTCGAGCGCCTGGCGCACGCCGCTGCGGAACATCGGATGATCGTCGGCAATAATGACTGTGGTCGGGTTCTTCATGTAGCTTTTCCATTCCGTCGCAGAGGGATACCAAGGAATATCGTCGTTCCCTGGTTTGGCTGGGAGCGGATCGTCAGATTCCAGCCGAATGTTCGAGCGCGTTCCTGCAAACCGGAGAGACCAAAGCCGCGTCCCAGGTCGTCGCGCGCTTGCTCCGCGGCGACATCCATGCCACGTCCGTTGTCGGACAAGGTCGCTTCGATGGCGCCGGCAATGAGTTTCAGCGATAATGTTGTACTGGTCGCCCCCGAGTGCTTGACGACGTTGTTGAGGCTTTCCTGGACGATCCGGAACAGGTTGATTTCCTCGGCGGCTGTCAAGAGCTTCCCGACATCGTCGATGTCCGCCTTCAACCCGATACCGGAAGAGTCGGCCACTTGCTTCGCCAGCGCCCTGATAGTCTTTGTCAGCCCCAGCTGGTCGAGTTGGTGGGGGCGCAGGTTGTGGGAAATATTCCTGACTTCTTCAATGGTCTGGGAGACAAGTCCGGAAATCTCGTCAAAGTTCGCGGGTGCGGCATCCCGTTCAGCGACGAGGATCTTGTTTTTGAGCACGAGGAGGTTCTGTCCGAGGCTGTCGTGCAGTTCATTCGCAATCCTCTGACGTTCCGTCTCCTCCGTATGCATCAAACGCATGGAGAACTGCGTCTGACGTTCTTTCTCCCGCTTGAGTTGTCGTACGCGGATAACATAGATTGTCGGACCGACGGTAAGAAAGAGGACGACGGCAACCACACGGAACCACCAGGTGGCCCAAAAAGGGGGGAGGACGAGAACCGCCAGAGAAGCCCCGGTTTCATTCCAGATCCCCGCATTATTGGCTGCCCGTACACGAAACGTATATCTGCCGGGTTCAAGGTTGGTATACTGTGCGTAGCGTTCATTGCCCACGATGTGCCAGTCTTTGTCGAAGCCTCCAAGTTCGTATGCAAACCGGATTTGATCCGGCGCCGAGAAATTGATGCCCGTGTACCGGAACTCAATCTTCGTTTCTCCCGGATGGAGGACAATTTCCTTCTCGAGCGTGACGGGCAGGTGTTCGACCTGCACCCCTTCAATATTGACATCCGGCGGGATCGGATTCAACGCCACTTTGCCCGGTTCAAGACGAACGGCGCCGTGTGTCGTGGAAAACCACAAGGCCCCGTCGTGAGTTTTCCAGACGTGCTCGTTGCTTCCCCCCGAGCACTCTTCGACCGGCATACCGTCTGCTTTGTCGATTGTCAAATAACTCAAGGTTGAAAGCACGCCATCCGCCGCTTCATTGAGGTCCTTTTGCAGCACTCTGTGAATACCGTGTGTGCCGCCGATCCAATAGTTGCCGTCATCGTCCTGGATGAACTGAGCGGGGTCGTCGTCAAAACCCTGCTTCGAAGTTACGGAGGACAACACTCCGTCCTTCCACCGTTGAAGTCCCAGCTTCGATGTCAACCATATCGCGTTGCCTTTGTCCTCTATCGCAACGTGGCTGAAATTGTCGATCAATCCGTTCGCCGTATTCAGGAACGAAAGGTGTCCGTCAGACAAACGCGTAATCCCGCCACCTTCGGTCCCGGCCCACACGTCTCCGTTCCGTGTCACGAGGAGCGAATTGATCATCTTCCCCGTAAGACCGTTCTTCGCGCTCCACATTCTTGTGCCCTGGGATGTGACGTGCCAAAGCGCTCCGTAGATTCCGGCGATCCAAACGCCTGCAACCCCGTCGCTGGCGATCGCACGGATGGTCGTGTTATCCTGCATCTCGCTACCGAGGAATTGTTGTGCGTGCCCTTGGTGAAGTCTGTAGACGCCGTGGGCCCACGTTCCGATCCATATCGACTCGTCGGGAGACTGGCACACCGCCATGA
>DATDNS010000081.1:0-2964 GCA_036518155.1 Bacteroidota bacterium | reverse complement strand
AAATCTATGCCCTATAAACAATCATTTTTTGCAGATTGACTCCACGATGAGGGCTCCGTGCAACCGCCCATTCTCAATGAAGATTTTGTTGTTGAGTTTCCCGGCAGCAATGGATCCCGCGAGATAGATTCCCTTGACGTTGGTTTCCATTGTTGCGGGATCGTGCGAAGGTGCAAGGGACACCGGGTCAATGTCCACTCCTGCCTTTTCCAGCATTCTGTTGTCGGGCCGGTAACCGATCATCACGAAGACCGTGTCATTGGAAATCCTGCCGGCGTGTTTTCCCTCGAGAATGACCTCCGATGGCGTTATTTCTTTTACCCGCGTTTCAAACAGTGCCTTAACTTCGCCCGCCTTGATGCGATTTTCGATATCCGGGAGAATCCAGTATTTCACCCCGTCGCTGAACCGCGGCCCACGATGGATGAGGGTCACATCTGCCCCGTTTCTGAACAGCTCCAGGGCAATTTCAACGGCTGAGTTCTTCCCCCCGACTACAGCAACCCGTTTGCCGGAGTATTGAAAGGGTTCGGAATAGTATCGCAGGACTTTGGGCAGATGGCTCCCCGGCACGTCGAACGGATTGGGATTGTCAAAATACCCGGTGGCAAAGACGATGTTGCGGCCGCGATAATGACCGCCGCTCGTGACGATCTCGAACAGCTCTCCTTTCTTTTCCACGGATGTGACCTCCGCGCCGGTGACAATCGGGAGGGCATAATCCTTCGCAACGCGATGATAGTATCGCACGATGTCAATTCTCGTCGGCCTGAATGTGGGGACAATGAAGGGGACGTTGCCTATTTCGAGCAATTCCGGAGTGGAGAAGAACACAAGATTGACGGGGAATCGGCGAATTGCGTCCACCACCGACCCCTTGTCAATGACCAACGAGGAAAGTGTCCGTTTCTTCGCTTCGATGGCGCAAGCCAATCCGGCAGGCCCCGCGCCAATGATCATGACGTCGTGTGTGAGATTGGCAGTCATTCGCAGGCCCTGGGGTCAGGAGAATCGGAAACGGGGAGAAAAGCAGAAATCGTGAGTCTTCACCTTATGCACTCCTTGGGTTTAGCCCTTTTCGCCGTTGTAGATTGCCTGGAATATGTAAATCGTCTCGTTCTTGTTGTGCCTCGGATTGAGCCGGTAGAAGATGTAATCGAGAAAACTCGGGTCAAATCGCTTCACGAGGACCATCTTGAGGCCAAGCGTGCTTTCAATATGACGGACGCGTTCGTCGAAATTATCAGACCCATCGAAGAGAATGTAGTTTGCGCGGACAGGTGACACTGCGTACTGAGAAATGAGGCGTGCCATTTCCTCATCGGTGCTGATATCGGCCATCCACACCGGATAATTTCCGGTATAAAAGAACGGCGGCAATGTCACTCCATCTTTGCCCCCTGCACGCAAGAGTTCAGTGACCGGCTTCCCGTACAGCGAATACATGGACTCTACCCTTGCTTTCTTGCAGTAATATGTGGAGAAGAGAACCAGCAGAACAGCATTGACTGCCCAAAACCAGACCCAAAGGGTTCTCAGAACTTTTTGGTGACGCATCCAGAATTGAGATGTCTTGACGAACTCTTCCCATCCGACAACGCTCAGAACAAGAATCAGGGGCAAGACGGGAAGAATGAATCGCTCCTGCTTGTTTGGATACGTCGAATGCAGGACAAAAAACACCAGAACCGGAAGAATCAGTATCAGGGTCTTGCGCCAATTTTTGAAAAATCCGAAGACCAGGAAAAAACTTATCGGCGGGATGAGTGCACCGAGTACCAGCACAATGTAATTGTACCAGGGTCCCGTCGTATACTCTTCACCGTGGCTCCAATTGTACCGGACATACTCAGCGAACGATGAAAACGGATATCCCCAGGCAAGCGTGTCCGCCGTACCCTGAATGAGAATCGCTGTGACAAGAAATCCTCCCGCTACCAGTGCCATCCCCTTGATATTCTTCCTGAACAACAAGATGAGACCAATCGTCCCGGTAACCATAAGGGTCTGGTAACGGAATACAAATGCAAGACCCAACCAGAGCCCGGCGACAAAAGCATTCCTGAGCCTTTGTTCAGAGACAAGCACATAGTAGAACCCCGCCATGAGAGGGGGAATACAGACAACTTCGATCAGGTTTCTTACGCTGAGGAATGGCAGCGCCCAAAACAGAGCGAGGATGAGCCCGGTTTTCTTCGCGACTTCCCGATCTGAAAGAACCTCCGCAATCTTGAAGCCGTAGTAAACCACCAACAATGAAAACAGAGCGTGGAGAAACCTGACAATATACATCGTGGTCTGCGGATCCTGGATACCGACCGCCTGCAGCACATTGAAAAGCGCGTAGTGAATCGAAGGATAAACGATGCTGTGTCCATAGACTCCGCCCCGCTGAATCCATGCGACGGGGTAATGCATGATGATGAATGGTTGTTCGATCGGGCCAAAATGATCATCGCTCATGGCATATCCTTTGGACCAGATGGCGGCTATCACGCGCGGAATGAGCGCGATGACCATGATCGTCAACAACGGACGTTCGTTCCAGAGTCGTTTGAGTTGTTCAATCATGTTTGAATGTCCAAAGATCGTTGATCACGAAATTGCTGAGCGTGCCCACTCCAATCCCGATCAAATTTGACAACATGTAATTGACTCCGAACAATTCCGTCAAGCCGATGAGGATGAGGTAGTTGCCGAGAAATGCCGTCGCCCCGGCACCCACATGATAGCGGAGAAGCTTCGGCCAGACTGTTCCTGCGCCCGATCGGTCCTTCCACGTCCACACGAGATTGATCCAGAAGTTTGAAAGGATCGACAGCTCGATGGCGATCAGACTGCCCACGAAGTAAGGAATTTTTCCGTATTCAGTCACCGCGTAGAGGCAGCCCATATTGACAACGATTCCGGTTGCCCCGACGATGCCGAATTTGAGCATCCGTGGGCTGAGCACGCTGGTCCTGA
>DATDNS010000080.1:0-2753 GCA_036518155.1 Bacteroidota bacterium | reverse complement strand
CACATCTTCTTCACTTCCGGCGAAGATCGGAACTCGCTGGTGCAGGGATTTCGGCTGAATATCCAGCATGCGTTTTTCCCCGTTGCTCGCCTTTCCGCCTGCCTGTTCAATGATGAAGGAGACCGGATTGCACTCGTACATCAATCTCAGTTTGCCTTCTGGATGTTTCGTATCCCCCGGATACATGAAAATCCCGCCGTACATCAGCGTGCGGTGGATATCGGCCACCATTGAACCAATGTATCTCCCCGAATAAGGGCGATTCGTTGCCTTGTCCTCTTCCTGTAAATACTTGACGTATTTCTTGACACCGTCAAACCAGTAGCGATAGTTGCCTTCGTTCACGCTGTAGATCTTTCCCCGCTTCGGCATCGTGATGTTCTCGTGTGACAGAAGGAACTCGCCAATACTTGGATCGAACGTAAACCCGTGCACGCCGTCACCCGTTGTGTACACAAGCATCGTCGATGAACCATACAGCGCATACCCGGCGCCAATCTGCTTGTAGCCGGGTTGCAGACAATCTTCAAGCGTTCCGCGTCCCTTCGGCGTCACCCTTCGATAGATCGAAAAAATCGTTCCGATGTTGACATTGACATCGATATTCGAAGAACCGTCGAGAGGATCATAGAGAAGAACATACTTACCGGTCGGATACTTCTCGGGTATTTGGAGCACATCCTCGTTCTCTTCGGACGCCATCACGCACAGGTAGCCACCGTGGTCCATTGCCTGGTAAATCTTCTCATCGGCGAACACGTCCAGCTTTTTTACTTTGTCGCCGTGGATATTCTCTGTCCCCGTCATGCCTAGGATATTAACAAGGCCGGCTTTGCTCACTTCGCGCCAGATGATCTTGAAGGCAAGCGTCAGATCGCGCAGGAGTCCCGAAAAATCACCCGACGCGCCCGGATGAGCGCGTTCCTCTTCGATAATAAAGCGCTCAATGGTGATGACTTTATTGCTCATGAGAGTCTCCCAACAATCGTTGTGTCAATCCTTTGGAAAGCCGAGCTCTTGTTCTTTGTACTGGAGTTCGTATAACCGGCGGTAGATGCCGTTCTGGGCAAGGAGTTCCTGGTGCGTCCCGGATTCCCTGATTTCTCCCTTGTGGAGGACGATGATTTTGTCCGAGTTCTGGATTGTGGAGAGACGGTGTGCGATGACGATCGACGTCCGTCCGCGGAGCAGATTCCTGATCGCTTCCTGGATAAGCTGTTCGGTTTCCGTATCGACGCTCGATGTCGCTTCGTCGAGGACGAGGATTTTGGGATTGAATGCAAGCGCACGGGCGAACGAAAGAAGCTGTTTCTGGCCCACAGACAACGTCGAGCCCCGTTCCTTGACCTCAGCGTCGTACTGGAGCGGAAGGCGCTCAATGAACCTGTGTGCGCCGACAATCCTGGCTGCCTCTTTAACCTGGTCGATCGTAACGCCGGCATCGCCAAGTGAAATGTTGGTCTTGATATCGCCGGAAAACAGAAAGACATCCTGGAGGACTACAGAAATGTGTTTCCGCAATTCCTCGGCCTGGACATCAAGAATATTGACCCCGTCGATCAGGATTTCCCCCTTCTGGATATCATAGAATCTACTCAACAGGCTGATGATCGAGGTTTTTCCAGCCCCCGTATGACCGACGATGGCTACGGTTTCGCCGGGACGAATACTGAACGAAATATTCTTCAGGACCCACTCAGGCGAATGATCACCGTCGGTCGGAGCATTGTACGCAAACCAGACGTTGCGGAATTCAATCGCACCCTTGACGTCCGTCAGCGCCACCGGCGTTTCAGTGGTACGGGCGTACGATTTGTCATCCAGCAGGTGAAAAATCCTCTCCGAAGAAGCCATGGCCGTCTGGAGGATATTGTATTTTTCGGAGAGGTCGCGGATCGGTCTCCAGAACATCTCGTTAAACTGGACGAAGGCCATCACCGTACCGATTGTTACGACCCCCTGCAACGCGTGTCCTCCGGCATACCAGATGATAAGGCCGACTGACACAGCACCGATAAGGTCGACACCGGGATAGAAGAGGGCATAATAGAAGATTGACCGGATGTTCGCCTGGCGGTGGGCATCGTTGATATCGGAAAATGTCTGGAACGATTTCTTTTCGCGGTTGAAGATCTGATCCACCATCATGCCGGTGATATGTTCCTGCATGAACGAGTTGATCCGCGCGATTTGCAGCCGCACGTCACGGTACGCCTCGCGCGCTTTCTTCCGGAACACGAACGTCCCCCAGAACAGGAAGGGGAGTACGCTCAACGTGACAAACGCCAGCTTCCAGTTCATGGAAAACATGAAATAAAAGATTCCGGCGATGGTGAACACATCGCTGAAGACCATGACGATGCCGGAGGAAAACATGTCGTTCAGCACTTCGACGTCGTTGGTGACTCTCGTAATGAGCCTTCCAATCGGATTTTTGTCGTAGTACCTGAGTGTCAGTTTCTGAAGGTGTGCGAAGATCTCCATACGCAGGTCGAAAATCGTTCGCTGGCCGATCCACTGGGTCAGGTAGGCATTTGCGTTCTGGATAAAACCGCGCACAACCAGGACGCCGAAGAACAACATCGTCGTAATCAGCAGTCCGTGTTTGTCGTTGTTCGCGATATTCGTGTCGACCGCGATTTTTGTAAAGTACGGCCGAACAGCCTCCATCCCGCTGACCAACAGAGACATGACAATACCCGCCGCCACGTGGATCCGGTACGGCCGCAAATACTGGATTAACCGCCGCATCA
>DATDNS010000079.1:0-2026 GCA_036518155.1 Bacteroidota bacterium | reverse complement strand
GTCGAAACGAGAAAACTCGTCGTGACCATCTACAACAAGGATGGGCAGGAGTACGGCGAAATGGTAAGGCAGTACGGAAAGTTCTCGAAGATTGTCGATTTCAGCGGCGTCCTGTACGATGCCGCAGGAGAAAAGATCAGGGAGCTGGAGAGCAAGGACATCAACGACTACAGCGCCTTCAGCGACTACTCGCTGTACGAAGACACGCGCATGCGTATCGGAAGATTGTATCACGACCGTTATCCGTACACCGTCGAGTTTACCTACGAAATTTCCTACGACGGCCCCCTCGAGTGGCCGGACTGGTACTCCCGCATGTCGCTCTATCCGGTGGAAGAAAGCACGTTCCGGGTCACTCTCCCCTCGGACGAGGAGCTCCGATATTGGGCCAACAGCGACACGCTTCGTCCCGTCGTCACGAACAGCGGCCGCTCAAAAACGTACTTCTGGGAGGCGCACAACCTGCCCGAGCTTTCCCGGGATGTTGTCGGCGATGAATACCAGGATGTTGCACCGATGGTCCTCATTGCGCCGTCGGCGTTCGAGGTCGAAGGGTTCAAAGGGTCGATGTCCTCCTGGAACGAATTCGGCAAATGGTTCGGCGAGCTCAGCAAGGACAAGGACCGGCTTCCGGAAGCCGCTCTCAACGACATCCGCGCCCTTGTCAGGCCGGGCGATGACGAGCACGAGCGCATTCGCAAAATCTACGAATACATGCAGAAGCGGACGCGGTACGTCAGCGTACAGCTCGGGATTGGCGGATGGCAGCCGTACGACGCGACGTACGTTCACGACCGAGGATACGGCGACTGCAAAGCGCTCTCGAACTACACGGTCGGCCTGTTGAAGGCTGCAGGCATCACCGCGTACCCGGTGCTCATTGAATCCGGCAACGGCATTCGCCCGCTCATCCGTGAATTCCCCAGCAACCAGTTCAATCACGTTATTGTCTGTGTACCCGCGGCGCACGATACCACGTGGCTTGAATGCACCAGCCAAACAGATCCTGCTGGTCATCTTGGCAGCTTTACAGAAAATCGGGATGCATTGATGATCACTCCCGGAGGCGGCATTCTTGTCCGGACTCCGACCAGCCAACCCGGATCCAATCTCCAGCGCAGGACTGTTCTGATCAATCTCGATTTTACCGGCGATGCCTACGGCGCCGCTTTCTTTCGCTGGGAGGGAGACCAGCAGGACCGGGTGCGCAGTGCGCTCGATGATGCGACGCCCGAGGACCGGACAAAATGGGTCGTCAGGGACATTGACATCCCCAACGTCCGGATCAACCAGTGCAAGATCGACGGCATCAAATCACACGCGGAAGGCGTTCGCGCCGAAGTTGAATTTTCCGTTCCGCATTTTGGGTCCGTGTCGGGCAACCGTATTTTTTTCCAGCCGAACGCCGTCGAGCGGAACCGGCGCATCCCCCCCGCCGTCGACAAGCGGCTCTCTCCCGTCCGCTACTTCTATCCCTACCGCGATGTCGATTCCATCCTCTACGCGATTCCGGAGGGGTTCAAAACCGAATCCATCCCCGCCAGGGTCTCGCTGCAATCGCCGTTTGCGACATTCACGTCTGTTCTCTCGGCCTCGGGCGATTCCTTGCTGACGTATGTGAGGACGCTTGAAGTCACGCGCTACACAATTCCGGCGGACCAGTACAAGGAGTACCGGAAATTCTTCACCGATGTAGCAAAGGCAGAACGGGCCCAGGTCGTGCTCATAAAACAAGGTCCGTAATCCCTCACAATCACGCAAAAGTCATTGCGAGGACACTGAGCGAAGCGAAGTGGACGACGCAATCGCCTGTCTGGATATCCTTGCGGTCAGTACCTGGTAATTGTTTTGCTCGGTTCGAACCTTGCAGGCGATTGCTTCAGTCGGACCAATTGCTTTGCAATTGTTCCTCCTTCGCAATGACGTAAGACTTGCGTTGGTTTTTCTTCCAAACCCCGCCATCGTCATTGCGAGGACACTGAGCGTAGCGAAGTGGACGACGCAATCGCCTGACTGGACGTCCTTG
>DATDNS010000078.1:0-3439 GCA_036518155.1 Bacteroidota bacterium | reverse complement strand
GAGAGATGCTTTCTATGAACTGAATATTTCGGTTTGCAGAAAGTAGAACAAGAGTGAAAACCTAGAATCCAAACCGAAGCGAAATTCGAGAAACAGCATCGAACGTCCGGTACGGTGTGTAGGAATAGTCAAGGGCCATGTGAGTACCCATCCAATCCTGCTGTACCCCGATGCCATAGGAGGCATTGAAATCATCAGCGGGCGTGACATACCCCAAACGGATTGCCACCGTATTCGCAAAAAGGTACTCTGCACCAATCCGAATCTGTTCCTGGTAATCGCGCGGGTGTTCAGCATCGATGGCGATCATCAACGATTGGGAAGCCGGGTCCATCTCGGCGATATCCAACACATTCATTGCCACTCCCATCTTGAATGTCAGGGGGAGCTGGAAACTTTCTTTCTGAAACGTCACTTCGCGCGAGAAATTTCGGACCGCAACGCCAAACGCCAGACTCTTGATTCCCGTTTTGTAGAGCACGCCAAAATCGAACGCATACACACTTTGCGTATTTTTTTGTGTTGTATTCGAATCGGAGTTCACGGATGAAAATGAGACAACATTGGTGTAACTTTCCCCAAGGTCCTGCTTCACCCACTTGATATTCCCACCGACCGAAAATTTGTCGCTGAGCGCTCGGGCGTACCCCACACCGATCACCGCCCCCCAGGGCTTGAACGTGCCGACGTCGAGAAACCCCTGGTTGTTGATTGATTTGTCCACCAGGATGGTTTGCTGAATATCACCATAATCGATATACTGTGCAGCAACGCCAAACACGCCAATGTCTTGGAGGTTCCATGCAACAGTAGCGTAGAGATGACGGATGTCTGCAAGCCACTGGGTTTGACCAACGGACATGTCGAAGGTCGAGGAGAGCCTCGCCATGCCCGCGGTGTTGTAGAACATCGAAACGGAATTTCCTTCGCCGGCCGTGAATGCGTCACCGAGTGCTGTCTGCCTTGCATTCGCACCGACTTCAAGGAATTTCATGCCCGTTTGAGCCAGTTTTGTAGTGCCCTGATCTTGAGCTGCCGTGGTGCCGGCGAGTGCGAAGGTGAGCGCCATTGCAAACGACCAACTCAGATTATTCCGAAGAATTCTCATGGTTCCATCCGTAGAGTGTTTACACGTTCGATTATCGGATTACAACTAGCTTCTTGATCGTGCGCTTGCCGTTGTCACGATTCGTAAAGACGACAAGATAGACGCCGCTCACGATCACCTGGTTGGAAGATGTGACCGAGTTCCAGTATGCGTCGCCCGTTCCGTCGTTGTGGTCAATGGTATAGATCAACTCACCAAGTTCAGTATAGATCTTGATTTCACAGTTCCCGGGAATATTGAAAAAAGCTATCCTGTCCGGGACCCCTGCGAAACGGAGCCTGGTTGCATCGGCGGAAATATTGTAAGGGTTCGGCGCAATGCGGATGGAATCAGGATCGGAGACTGACGGTCTCTTCAAGTTTGCGGCGGTGTACGTCTGGGTGAAGAAGCGACTGCTCTCCAACGGACCGGGGGGGGTATTCCCAACTCCTGTATTGGCGGAAGCGAGGCCAAATGCAGTGATATAATAGTAATAGTCCTGTCCTCTTGTGAGGTCAATATCGTCATAGGAATAGACGACGGTAGGGTTGGCAGTCCCGGGGCCACATTCAAAGATCTTTGCATAACTACTGTCGTATCGGGCCGTTGCTCTGTAGATCCGGTAACCTACAAACCCGTTTGCCGACTGATTTGGACTTGGAGTCCACGTAAGTCCAATCTTGTTTCCTGCCGATTTCACAGTGAACGTGCTCGGAGGATACGGTGGTTGCGGAATGTTAAACCCCGAGTTATAGTTGGCAATTGCACGACGAAATGTGTTGAACAACCGTGTTTGGCCTGTGATAAGGACAGAGTCATTTTTTGCTTTTGTATTGATTGCCCCATTCTTATACAATCTCCCGATCCGGATACACTCCTCGCGTGTGAGTCCATCAGCAGCTTCGACAAATACTATGTGTACACTTTGTCCCGGTGCAAGCGTGTAAGGGCCGTATCCGGTTGCATTGGACCAGCCACCCGACGTACCGGAGGTCCCGTCACCGTGGAGGGACGGCGAATTGATATTTCCCATGACAGTCTGGGCATCGAAATTACCGCTGGGGTCGACCAACCAGGCATGACGCGGAAGATGACCGGCAGTCATAATTGCATACTCAGCCGTCATTTCCCCCGTGTTGAGCTGACTTGCTGTTGCCTTCGTCAATACGGGATCGTCAGAAGCAATATAGTCCGTGGTGGACGGTTGTGCCGGATCGTCGGTGGAATCCGTCGGAGATTTATCCGCGTGAATGTCCGCCGTACCGACAAATTGTGCGCCGCCCAGCCGCCAGGTGGTGTCTGCCGGATCAAGAAATCCACTTCCGTTGGGAAGCTGGTCCAAAACCGGATCGAATACAGGGACACCGATATTGTCGTACGTCGCAGCGTTCGGCGAAGATCCAACTGCAGGTTTTGCAGCCGCATTATGGAATCCGTGCCAGGAGAACTGCGCCTTGACGTCCGTCGGCTGGTGTGCAGCGTCAGGTGGGAACCCACGTGCGTCGTTCATGGTGTTGATGCCCCACCTTGACGAGTTATTTACTTCATAGCCCACCTCTGCGCAAATGGCGTAGCGGTACTGCCAGTAGAAATAGAGGCCAGTCAATGTCTGATTGAGTTTCTTTACATTTGTTCCGTCGATATAACCGGTATTCGTAAACGTAAAGTCATAAATATGATAGTTGTCGTGATACTGCTGGCTAAATTGGTACACCTTACGGGTCATCGTGATGCCCAAGGCCGTGTTGACGACTGTGAGCAGCATACGGTCCGCCAACAGCGATGGGTCAGTGCCTGTGAGTGTTTCCAAATTCGAAGAACTTGGTTGCCCATCCACCACGACACTCGGGGGATCAAATTTCGCATATAACGCGAATTGCACTGGGAAAAATTCTCCATCGCCGTTCATCCGGGGACCTACGTGGATCACCTTTGGCGTCCAGGTGATATTCGCTTGATCCGTAAAAGTCTGAACACCGATAAGGAGACCCTTTGCCGCCTGGATATCCTGATGCTTGTACTGAGCGGGCCATCGCAACCCGTACTGCTGTTGTTGTACATAGCCTTCTTCGATTTCGCAACCCTTTTCCGAGAACCAATTCTGGAGCGATCCGGAAGCAAGCCAGTTGGTCTGCCCCTGGCTTAGTGCCGTGTCGGAACCTGCCGTTAGCAATGCGATGATACAAACTAAGGACATTAGTATCGCCGGTCGAATTCTGGGGGTCAAGGTGGTCATGATCATTTCGCTATTTGTTTTTTTGCTCTCATTCGATTTCACGTTGGCTTAGAAAAGGTCCATCGACATGCGGATTCCAAAGAAAATATCCCGCGGGTTGAGGAACGTCAGCCACG
>DATDNS010000077.1:0-4003 GCA_036518155.1 Bacteroidota bacterium | reverse complement strand
GGTCGATCACCTCCCCGTCGGCGGAATAGATCTTTGATGCCAAATCCGGCTTCGGATTTTCGAGGCTTTCGAAGGTGGGAAGGCCGGCAATGATAAACCACGTGTACCAGGATATGAGAATGACGGCGACGGCGGCGCAGGATGCGATGATCGTCGTTCTTCGGCGGGACCACGCCTTCTTATTCAACAGGATTTGTTTGCGATACTCTGGGTCATTAAAGTATCGGCGCATTTCCTCAGAACTGTAATTCGCTTTTGTCATAAAGTTCTTCCGGATCCCCGTCCTGGTGCACTGTCCGCGGCGGCCAGGCTGCTCCTAAACGTGCTGCGGATTCTGGACGTTCCCTCGTCGTTGCGGATGGTGGAGAGGACCTCCCCACTTTTTCAACTGAATCTTGTTCCCGTCGAACACGGCATACGTATACTCGCGAAGCCAGTCACCAATATTGACGTAGACGCCGTGGTTGAGTTCCCTGAATATTGACTGGTGATTGTGTCCCATAATCACGACGTCAATACCCTCCGAGATTTTTTCCCGGGCAAATTCGACCATGTCGCTCCCCTCGAACGACTTCTTCGACGTGTAGGCGCGGCTCTTGCGGGACGACCATCGCGCAATCCAGGTCGTCAGGTCCGGGTGAACAAGAGAGAAAAGGAATATGTTGACCCGGTTACGAAGCACGCGCTTGAGAATCCGGTACCCGGTGTCTTTTTTGAGCAACCCGTCGCCGTGGTGAAGGTAGAAGCGTTTTCCGTCAATGGTTCGCTCGATAGGGTCGGGATAGATTGTGATACCGAGTTCCTCCGTCAGGTAATCCTTCAGCCAGAAGTCGTGGTTGCCCGCAAGATACGATATCTGAATACCGCGGTGCCGCAGTTCTCCAAGCTTCGAGAACAGGCGGAAATATCCTTTGGGAACGACGGACTTGTACTCGAACCAGTAATCAAAGAGGTCGCCGAGGATGAACAGCTCACGGGCATCCTGCTTCACCATATCAAGGAACTGAATGACACGCTGTTCCCGTTGGCGGTCATCGTCTTTGCTTCCCAGGCCGAGGTGGACGTCTGAAAAGAAATACGTTTTTTGATGAGAAGGCGCAGGTCGTTTCTGAAACGACATCCAAAAACTCCGTTTTGTCAGAATGTTAGATAGCGAAAATTAGAGGGAAAATCAAGGAATGGTCTTGAATCTAGGATTTCTCTTCAGCGATCGGCAATGTAACGACAAACGTACTTCCTTTCTTTTCCCGACTCCTTACCTCAATCGATCCGTGGTGTGCTTCCGCAATCCACTTTGCAATGGAGAGACCCAGTCCGCTCCCCGGGACGCTTTCGCTGCGAGCGCGTTCGACGCGGTAGAATCGTTCGAAGATCTTCCCCTGGAACTTGCGGTGAATGCCGATCCCGGTATCTTTAACACTCACGACGGCAGAACCATTTTGCCGTTCGAGGGAGAGCAATATCCTTCCGTGGGGCGGAGTGTACTTTATCGCGTTGTCGATGAGGTTCAGGAACAATTGTTTGAGACGCGTGGCATCGCCGTCGATGGCAACCCGGTCGCAATGCGAGAGTTTGACGGATATGCTCTTCGACTTTGCGAGCAAGCGCGCATCTTCGAACAATTCTTCGATCATGGTGTCAAGAGGGAGGGGGGTGAAATTGAAGACGAGCCTTCCGGAATCCGACTTCACGAGCGTCATCAGGCTGTCGACGATCGATGAAAGGCGGACCAGTTCATCGTGCGTGCTCTGCAGCAGTTCTCTTGAGGATTTCGGGAGGTGACCGTTGCGGAGGGCGACTTCGATCTCCCCGCGCATGATCGTCAGGGGAGTGCGCAGCTCGTGTGAGGCGTCCGCCGAGAACTGCTGGATCTGTGCGAAGGATGCCTGGAGTCTCCCGATCATATCGTTGAACTGCTCTGTCAGGCGTCCGATTTCATCGTCGACGTGGTGGGTTGGCAGGCGTCTCGTCAGGTTTTGCGCAGTAATCTCGCGTGCAGCGCGCGTCACGTCATCGACCGGCCGGAGCGATTTGTGGGCAAGAAACCATCCTCCGATGACCGAAATCAGGAGCGTAAGAGGGACGAGGAGGCGATAGCTGGCGAAAAGGTTGTCGAGAACCTCGTTAATAGGGTCGAGCGGATAGGCGACGAAGATCTTCACGTGGTCGTTTTGCGTCACCGCCAGCCGAAAGTCCTTCCTGTCTTCGCCCTGGAAGTTGGAAAGGCTGATTCTTCCGTAGGGAATCAGGCTGTCCGGGTACTGGATTTCCTGTTTGCCCAGGCTGAGCGAGCGATAGAGGAGCCGGCCGTTCCTGTCCACAATCTGGATGAAGTGTCGTCGCGGGCTCAGGAGAGTGTGTTGATAGATCTGATTCCACATGGCATCCACTTGTTCCTGCTCTTCGGGAGTGACGTCGACGTCGCTTGAGTCCACCGGCGGAGTTGCTTCCTGTTTCAGCCTGTTGAGCTCCAGAATTGCAGATTTCTTCAGCTTGATTTTTTTCGCCGTCGGTTCGATGAAATCGTTGACCCACTTGATTTCACTCCGGAGCGAACGGTCAAGGTTGTTTTCAAGCGTTTCCCGAAGCACGAGGTAGCCGATGAGTCCGGAACCCAACAGGGTCACCGAAGACCAGGCCGCATACCACAGCGTCAGCTTTGTCCGGATGGAATGAAAAAACCTCATCGCGATCCTTTGAGCTGGTCTTTCTCCGAACAGAAATATCCCTTGCCCCGTTCGGTGTGGATCAGCTTGACCGGATACCCGTTATCGATCTTCTTCCGAAGGTGATTGACATAGACATCGACGATATTGGTCCCCGGGTCAAAATTGAAACCCCAGATTTCTTTCGCCAATTGCGTGCGGCTCAGCAGCGTTGAAGGATTTCTCAGAAAGAATTCGAGGAGGGAATATTCCCGGGTGGTCAGTTCGATTTGCGTTGTCCCGCGGGTTGCCTTGTGTGTCACGGTGTCCAGCTGCAGGTCCGCAAGCTTGAGGACAGTCTTGTTCTGCGAGCCTCGGCGGAGATGGGAACGCACACGTGCCAGAAGCTCGTTGAACGCAAACGGCTTGGTCAAATAATCGTCCGCGCCGAGGTCAAGGCCATTCACGATGTCTTCGGTCGTCCCCCTGGCGGTGAGCATGATGATCGGTGTCCTGAGTTTCCCTTTTCTGAGTGTCTCAAGGACTTCAAATCCGTCTTTCTTTGGGAGCAGGACGTCCAGGAGGATAAGGTCGAACGATCCACCCAATGCCTTCTTTTCACCGGCCTTGCCGTCCGCGGCCACATCAACCTCATAGCCTTCCGCCTCGAGGCCTTGTTGAACGAATCGCGCTACCTTAAGTTCGTCTTCAACCAACAAGATTCGCATACGCCGGGATCGATCGATGGCAACGTTGTGGGGTTCTCTTCGTGGCACGCGAAAAATACCTTCTTTTCCAGCAACTGTCAAATTCCGTTGAAGCCGCCAGCGTGAAGATGACCGCTCCCTACAACCGACACCTGTTCTTTGAATCACACACATTTTTCCCTATCTTCTCTGCAGTCAGTTGACGATATTTTTTCCGACATTATGAGACGTCTCCTTCTTTCCATTCCTTTTCTCCTTGTTTTGGAAGGCTGTATCCAAACGATCGCCGTCAGGTCCATGGCAGACATTATGGATTACGGTTTCCAGGCATTTAACGAAGAATCGGACCTTCAGATTGCGCACGAATCCCTCGGCAGCAATCTTAAGCTGATTGAAGCGCTCATCAAGGCAGATCCCGAGAATGAAAAATTCCTGTTGTTCGCTTCCCAGGGATACAACGCCTACGCGCTTGCGTTTGCCGAGGACGACAGTGTTGAACGAGCGCGGCTCTTTTATCTGCGGGGCAAAGAGTACAGCCTGCGGATCCTTCAAAAGAACGCGAAATTCCGGGCAGCGTTGAATGGAGACGAAGCAACATTCAACCTCGCCTTGCAGTCCTTCACAAAAAACGACGTTCCTGCCGTATTTTGG
>DATDNS010000076.1:0-4817 GCA_036518155.1 Bacteroidota bacterium | reverse complement strand
CGACCGCCTTGACAGCCGCGAAGATTTGTTGCTTTTCCGCATCCTTGAGCACATAGCCATTGGCGCCGGCACGAACCATTTCGTAAATATATTCCTCCGTCGAGTGGATGGTCAGGATAAGTACACCGGTCTCCGGAGATTTAAGTTTGATCAACCGCGTCGCCTCGATCCCGCCCATCTTCGGCATGGAAATATCGAGAATAACCACGTCGGGTTTCAGGCGTATCGCCATCCGCACCGCATCCTCTCCGTTGGAAGCCTCTCCAACCACGGAAAATTCGTGCGTTGTTTTGAACAGGGATCGCAATCCGCTCCTCACCACACTATGGTCGTCCGCGAGAAGAACTCTGATCTTTTTCATACTACCTCCCCAATGGAATTTCGATGTTGATGGTGGTGCCTCTCCTGGGAGCCGACAGGATATTGAATTTGCCTCCAACGAGCATAACCCGTTCCTGCATGTTCACAAGCCCCAGGCCTCCGATTCCTTTTGGCCGGCGGGGTTTCTCAACGTCAAAGCCTTTGCCGTCATCCTGGATTTTCATCGTCAGCGCATGATCCACTTTTGCCAGTTCTACTCGCACAGTCTTCGCGTGCGCGTGTTTTGCCACATTGGACAACGCTTCCTGCGCTATCCGAAAGAGTACAATGCCGACATTCTTGCCCACAAGGTCCTCAGGGATCTCGTTCGTATTCAAATCGATCTTCAGGTTGCTCGACTCGCCGAACTCCCGCGTCAAGAATTGCAGTGCTGTCACGACACCAAGATCGTCAAGCGCTGTGGGTCGCAGATTTGCGGAGATCCTCCGAATTTCGTTGACCATGTTTCCGATTTCTCTCCGGGTCTTCTGCAGGTCCCGCAATTTTTTTGAGTCACGGTTCTTGAATGCTGCCTCCAGTGATTCCAGCTTCATCTTCGTACCGCTCAACTGCTGGCAGATGTTGTCGTGCAGTTCTCGCGCAATGCGCTGTCGTTCCTTTTCCTCAGCCTCGACGACACGCTTCGCAAGGTTCCGCACCGCCTCCTCTGCTTGTTTGCGTTCGGTGATATCCTGTCCGGTCCCGGCCATCCTGGCGATATTCCCGTGCCTGTCAAAGAGCGCTTCGCCACGGGCTTCCAGAACACGAATGGTCCCGTCGGGCCGCGTGATACGGTGTTCAAGAATGAACGGCCTCCCGGATTTGCGTGCCTCATCGACCGCTTGTCGGACTACTTCCCGATCCTCGGGATGGATAAAGTCCAGATACCGCTCGTACTGTCCGTCAAAACCATTGGGCGCAATTCCATAGATTCTGCACATTTCCTCCGACCAGGAGATCCTGTTGCTGACGACATCCCAAATCCAGCTCCCGATGTGAGCGAGTTGCTGGGCCTCTGCTAGTTGTTTTTCGTGCTCTCGTATTCGTTCGTTTGCAATGTTCCGTTCAGTAATATCACGCGAGATCTTTACAACCCTGTCGACAACCCCCTCGCTGTTGCGAATGACGTTCCATTGGGATTCCACGTGCCGAACGCCCCGGAGTCTGGTTGCCAGCCGGTACTCCGCCCTCCGGCCATAGCCGGATTCGAGTGTTTCCTGGAATGCTCTTTTCACGCGCTCCACATCTTCGGCAACCACATCACCAAAAGAATCCGATCCCAGGAGAGAGTCCGTATCCCCCATCAACGCTTTGTAGGATGAGCTTGTGTAGAGCCTCTTTCCGCTGGTATCGAGGATAGCAATCAGATCTGTCGCATTCTCGGTGATGACGCGGAAGAGCTCCTCGTTCTGGCGCAGTTTTTCCTCGGCCCTTTTCCGTGCGGTGACGTCGCGGCCGATTCCAAGGACCCCGACAATGGTTCCACCGCGGTATTGTGGCGTCGTCACAAATTCGCCCACAAGATACCCGCCCGTCTTTGAGCGTATTCGGGCTTCATAAATCGGAGGGGATTCCCCGGCGAGCACGCGTCTGAACATCAGGATTGCCAGTTCGAGATCATCGGGATGCACAAGCGGAGCGAAGGGTTTACCCAGCCATTCGGATCGCAGCCATCCGGTGATTTGCTCAAATGACGGATTGAGCGATGTGATCTTCCCGTCGCTTGAAACTGTATAGATGACGTCCCTCGCAGTATCGACAAGTTTCCTGTAACGCTCCTCGGAATCGCGGAGTGCATATTCCGCCTGGCGCCGTTCTTTCACTTCCTCCTTGAGCTTGGTGTTGGTCGCAACAAGCTCTTCAGCGCGGGCTTTGAGCGTTACAATGGCTTCCTGGAAACCGCGGTGAGCCATTTCGTACGGGGATAGACTCTCCGCAAAGAATTTCACTGCAGAATTGATTTTCGCAGTTATGGTGGCGGGATCCGATTCCGAGGATACAATTTCAACGAGGGTCTCTCCGTGGATTCTTTGAATCTCGAGCAGGTCCACACCTTGTTCAACGGCACTGCGGCCTATGACGTACGCACGGGACAGGGCCTCCTCGCCGCTTTCGGCAATGTATTGCAGAAGTCCTGACTTGTACTGTTCCAGGAGGTCTGTCGTCTTCTCATTCATGGTGAGTACCCAAATAGCGGACGACGAGGACGAGGCCGTCATCGTTGCCTTTCGTTCGTTCCGAACAGACTCGTTCTGCGATCCTCTGCGGACTTTCGCGCTGTATTTTCCGGTACTCGCCAAAATCGCTGCGAATGCCGTCGGTGGTGAGAATCAGCGTGTCACCCGCAGAAACCTGTACAACTGAAGCGTAGGGCTCCGGCAGCTGGTACCCTACAACTCCTCCGCGCAACAGGACAACTTCCTGGTTCGGCACAGATTTTGGGTCGTGACGCAGGAGTACCCCTTCGACGTTGCCTACCCCGAGCCACGACATCGTGTTCTCTTTCCCGTTGAAGGATGCCATCGACAAAACGACGCCGCGCGTTGACCTCAACGCTTCGTGGGCGATCCGCAAAATTGATATCACGGATTCCTCCGCATGGGCTTCAATTGTCCGAACTGCAACTCTTGCTGCCGTCGCAGCTTCGTTCCCGTGGCCAAGGCCGTCGGCAACGGCGGCGATTGCTCCCCCCGGGAATTCTCTTACCGTGGAAAGGTCGCCACATTCGGTTTGACCCGGGAGCGTGAACGAAGCCGCGCCCCATTCGAGGAGCCGTTCAGCGCGGTTCTGTTCCAAGCTCCGGACCCCATTTCTTCATCGTTACAGTCGTGCCTTTGCCTACGTCAGATTTTACATCGAACTCGTCCATGAGGCGCCTGCAACCCGGCAACCCCATACCAAGACCATTGCCGGTCGAAAACCCATCCTGCATCGCCAGCGATATGTCGGGGATGCCCGGTCCGTGGTCACTCGCCACAACCACGATTCCCCTCTTCGGGTTGTGCAGGACCGGACTGATAACGATAACTCCCCGTTTTGCAAACTTGATAATATTTCTTGCGACTTCGGAAATGGCAGTCGCAATCAACGTCTGGTCGGTGGCCAAGAAACCTATGCGTTCGGCCAGAGCGCGCCCCTGCTGCCGGGCAATGACGATATCGGCATCCGAAGTGATCGGAATATGGATAGAATCGCGACCTTCCAAGGAATCCATCAGAGCATGGAGTTCTGATCAACCATTTGAAGAATGTTTGTCGTTTCTGCCGGACTTCAAAATGGAGCGGCTTGAAAGAATGAATCCTTTACCCCCTTTGATCCGCTGGTCCATAAGCGCCAATGCTTCTTCAAGGTCAAGAGCGGTCTGCACCCCTTCGAGGGTCAGCCCGAGTTGAACCATCGCAAATGCAACGTCCGGTTGAATGCCCACGATGACTGTGTCGGCTCCGCGTAATCGAACCATATGCGCCAGACTCCGGAGCGTGCGCGCGGCAAAAGAGTCCATGACGTCGAGCGCAGTCACATCGATGATGACTCCCCGGGAACGAAATCGGCCGACCCTTGTGACGAGGGCATCCTGAAGATGGAGCAAATCCTCGTCTGTAAGGGCTGCCTGGAACGTCGCGATAAGATAATCGCCCTGCTTCAGTATTGGTACTTCCACTCACGTTCTCCGGAAAAGATTCGTGGTATCGTGACCGACGAATTCCCTTAGAAATTCTAACCCCCGGGAATGGACCGATTTCGTCGTGTGGTCAATAGGGCGGTACGTCCCGCCATTATGTCGTTTGCGTTGCCTCGCTTATCGGAATGACTTTGTATCCAAGGAGCCGTTCGGCTTCTTCGATACCTCCCTGCAGGTCACCAACGGTGTTCATCTTTGCGAGATCGACGCCGATGGTAACAAGGGTTTGTGCAATTTCGGGCGATAGACCCGTGACGATGACCGTTGCACCCAACAGTCTGGACGCTTCGACCGTCTGCACCAGGGCATTCGCCACGTTCGAGTCCATGGCGGCGACGCCCGTGATGTCGATAACGACGACCTTCGCACGATTAGTGCGGATACCGCGCAAGAGCTGTTCGGTTAACTGGCGCGCACGTTGAGGGTCAATGACGCCGATGATCGGAAGGATGAGAAGCCGTTCACGAACCTGCAACACGGGTGTCGAGAGTTCCCGGATGGCTTCCTGTTGCTGACGAATGGTACGTTCGCGTTCCTGGACAAAGCCGACGGCAACCGTATTGGCAATCCGGTTTGCGGCAGGTTCGTAGGCATCGAGGATTCTGTTCAACAATGCAAAATCGTGCTGGTACTTTGCGAACAGCGAGCGGGCCAGAACGTCACGCAGCAACAGCACGATCCCGATAACTTCGTGCGTTTCAACGCCACGGGGAATAATACGCTCGGACAGATTGCGCGCGTATGCCTGCAAGGCCTCGAACGTTCCGGTTTCGAG
>DATDNS010000075.1:0-3580 GCA_036518155.1 Bacteroidota bacterium | reverse complement strand
GCTGGAAGAATATGAGGCTCTCGAAGACGATATGAACGAGAACAGCGAATCCCTTGTCAATCGGCTGGAAACCCTCCTCAAGGAAGGTAAAGCAAAGTATACGACGCTGATGGAGATCGATTAATGCGGTGCGTGGCCGTCGACAACGTCGACGGCCACGCTCTCACGAGGCCTCAGTTCTTCTTCTCTAATTTCACTTTTGTGTTGATCGTTTCCTTCCCCCGCTTCACAACCACATCGACTTCGTCTCCGGGTCGGTACTCGCCGATTGCAAAGGTGTAATCATAAAGATTCTTCACGTCCACCTTCCCAAACTTCACGATGATGTCTCCGGCTTGAAGGCCTGCCTTTGCAGCCGGACTCCCTTCCCGAACGCCGGAAATCTTGTATCCTTCCACCTGTTCGCCGAAATCGGGCACTGTTCCCACATACACCGAGTAACTCCGGCCGGCTTTGCCGGATGTTTTTGGCATTTCAACCGCAATATACTTCGGCTTCGTGGGTTCCTGGTCAACATCGAGTGCCACAGACTCCACGAACCGGACCACGTGTTCCATTCCTGCGTAATTGATCTTGTCCCACGTGTCCGAGGGACGATGGTAGTCGGAATGGATGTCTGTGAAAAAGAAAAACACGGGAATCTGCTTCCCATAGAATGAAGACTGGTCGCTCGGGCCAAAACCGTCCTTGACGAGCGACAATGCGAACGCTGAATCAGAATTGTGCCGCGTCACCAACGAATCGAACTCGCGTGAAGTCCCCGTTCCATAAACGATGAGTTTTCGATTGTTCAGCCTGCCAATCATGTCCAAATTGATCATGGCCACGGTCCGTTCCAACGGCATCGTCGGGTTCTTCACATAATATCCTGAGCCAAGAAGCCCTTCTTCCTCTCCCGTGAAGGAAACAAACAACAGACTTCGCTTCAACTCAGCTTTGCGTGCGGCAAAAGCCTGGGCAAGTTCCAACAGACCGGAGGTCCCGGAGGCGTTATCGTCCGCTCCGTGATGGATGGCGATAGTATCAGGGCTCAACGACCCCGAACCTTCTCCGCCGAACCCAAGGTGGTCGTAGTGCGCTCCGATGACGACAAGTTCATCCTTGAGGAGCGGATCGTTTCCTTCGAGATAACCGATGACATTGGATGAGGTTTTGCGAATTTCTTCGACGTCGGACCGAACCTTGATCCTGAGCCCGTTGATAAGCGAGGACCGGGGTTGCTTCGATTTCACGATGGAGTCCTGAAGGCCGCCGACGGAAGTTGCCTCAAGTTTCAGAAATTCATCCGCGGCTTTGCGGCTCAGGCTGACAGCAACGATCCCGGCATTTCCGACCGATTGGTCATAACTGAGTTTGATCAATTCGTCCTTGTCCGAGTCGAGCGGACCCGTCACAACAAGGATGGCTTTCGCACCAAGTTCCTTCGCTTTTGATGCCTTGTACCGAAGCGACGAATATTGTTCGAATTCGTTCTTTGACGAGTCGGCAGATGGTGCGTACCTCAGGACAATCACGGCCTTGTTCGTGACGTCGATGCCCTTGTAGTCGTCGTAGTTCTTGTCAGGAGCAGATATGCCGTAGCCGGCAAAGACTACTTCACCTTCAAATTGCCCATTCGATGTGAACCCGAGCGGTCGAAAGCTTTCGTCGACGTGGAGCGTGTGGTTCGTCCCATTTGAGGAGAACGTAAAGACGTTGTTCGAGCCGAGTCTTACACCGGCGACGAATTCAAATTTCTGCAGGTACGAATTGTGGTCTCCTTTCGGTGCGAGCCCGTATGAGGTGAATTCCGATGCAATGTACTTTGCAGCCTCATCAGCTCCTGCAGTTCCGGCAAGGCGTCCCTGGAGCTGATCGGAAGCGAGGAATTTGACGTGAGCCTGCAATTCTGCCGCAGTGACCATCGGGGACCGCTTTACCTGTCCAACTAGAAGCAGGGGGAGCAAGAGAGACAACGTGGACGACTTGAAGAATATCGCTTTCATTGAGTTTCCTTCGGTTGTGCAACGTAGGTTGAAGCGTCAAATTGTTGCCCGGAAATGCCGGATCCATCACTTGACGCAAGGTAGACAAAAAGCTCGGTGAGGAGTTCAGGATTGCGGAGTTGCTTCTGGTCTTCCTCAGGATGGACAACACGCCGCATGACAGTAGCCATCGGCCCCGGGTTGACGGAATTCACCGCGATATTGAATGAACGGAGTTCATCCGCCAGGATTTGCGTAAATCCCTCCATTGCATACTTCGAAACGGAATAGGCACCCCATTGTGCTCTTGCCGCCCGTCCGACGGAGGATGAGACGTTGATAATTGTCCCGGATTTCGCTTTCATCATCCCAGGAAGAAATGCGCGGGTGAAATAGAACAATCCGTTGATGTTGACCCTGACGACTTCTTCCCATTCTCCATTGGTGTAGTCGGCAATATGCATTCTCGGTACGATTGCAGAGGCATTATTCACCAATACGTCGATCGTTCCAAATTCATCAAGGACTGCCCGGGAAAACTCGTGCACCTGACCTGGATCGCCAATATCACATTGCCGCCCGATCACAAGAGTGCCGATCTCCCTCAATTCCTGTACAGTTTCATCCAGGCCCTCTGCCTGGCGTGAGCAGAGGGCAAGGCTTGCGCCCTCCCGGGCAAAACGACGCGCTAATGCTTTTCCCAACCCCCTGGAAGCCCCTGAAATGACTATACGTTTGCCCGTGAGTTTCATGGATTCGTGAAAGTATGGATGATTTATCGCTTCACTTCAGTGTTCATTCCACCCAGTCCGCCAGGAAGACATTGAATTCGTATCTGGATTTGGCATTTCTGTCCGATACGAACACGAGTTTCTTGCCGTCCCTCGTGAACATCGGGAACGCATTGAAATTCCCTCCGAAGGTGACCTGTTCCAGATGGGTCCCGTCATCCTGCATCAGAAAAAGATGAAAGAACCTTTTCTGGCCCGTCGTATCACGCATGTTGGAAGAGAAGATAATGCGTTTATCGTCAGGATGAAAGATGGGCGCAAAATTTGCCGCACCGGTCTTTGTCAGCTGATGACGATTGCCGCCGTTCTCATTACAGATAAAGATCTCCATTTTTGTCGGTTTGACCAGCTGCTCGGCAAGAAGAGCCTCATATTCCTTCTTTTCAGAATCATCCTTCGGATGATATCCGCGGTAGACGATTCTCTTCCCGTCCCAGGAGAAATTCGCCCCGCCGTCATACCCCACATCGTGTGTTACCCTGTTGATGCGGGAGCCGTCGAGGTTCATCGTATAGAGTTCAAGATCGCCGTCTCGCGACGAAGTAAACACGATCTTGTCTCCCGTCGGGGACACGGTCGCCTCCGCGTCGTATCCGTCACTTTGCGCAAGAGGTGCAAGAGAAGACCCGTCGTCATTGGCGCTGTAAATGTCGTACGCGCTGAAGACCCCCCAAACATAACCTTTTGATTTGTCCGGAGAGGGGGGACACTCATCGCCTGCACGGTGGGTGGAGGCATAGAGAATCCTCTTATTGTCAGGGAAGAAATACGCGCACGTGGTTCTTCCTTTCCCCGTGCTCACAAGATGTTGATTTGATCCATCCA
>DATDNS010000074.1:0-12158 GCA_036518155.1 Bacteroidota bacterium | reverse complement strand
TCTTGACATCCACGACGAACAGCGCGCCGGGCAAACGGGACATCTCCACGATACCTGAAAGAACATCCTGGAGTTTTTCACGCTCGCGATTCAGGAAGAGCCGCTCTTTCTTTGTAATACTCTCAAACGTACCATCCGTCTCCATCTTTTCGATGTTGGTCAGCCGCTTGACGCTCTTCCGGATCGTGGAGAAGTTCGTCAGCATGCCGCCAAGCCATCGCTCCGTGCAGTAGAACGCGTTGCACCGTTTGGCTTCTTCCGCAACGACATCCTTTGCCTGGGGTTTCGTGCCGACGAACAGAATCCTCTTGTCCTCGGCGACAATCGTGGAGACGGCGTTGCAGGCCCCCTCCAGCATTTCCTGGCTTTTCTTCAAATCGATGATATGAATCCCATTGCGCTCCATGAAAATGTAGGGCTTCATCTTGGGATTCCAACGGCGGGTCAGGTGTCCGAAATGTGCACCTGCCTGGAGAAGTGCATCGAGCTCGACGCGGGGCATTCTTGATCCTTTATGTTTAGTTGATCGATTATTCTCGTCATCTTCTTCCGGAATCCCGGACCCGCGATTCGGGCCGGGACACTGCCGGTTGAATCAGAGAATATGATTGATGGTAACCAGCCGCCGGTAGCGGCGGACGGTCGTACAAAATACTCTTAACGCTTGGAGAACTGGAATCTCTTGCGAGCCTTTTTCTGTCCGTACTTTTTGCGTTCCACCATCCTCGGGTCGCGTGTCAGGAGACCGGCACCGCGGAGCGCCGTCCGCATATCCTCATCCACCGCAACGAGAGACCGCGCGATGCCGAGCTTCACGGCTCCCGCCTGACCAGTCATACCACCCCCCCGGACATTCACGGTCGTGTCGTAGCGGCCGACCGTGTCTGTGACGACAAACGGCTGCATGACTTCGCCGCGATGAGTTTCCAGCGGGAAATATTTCTCAAACTCTTTTTTGTTGACGATAATCTTTCCGGATCCTTCCGTCAATTTGATGCGTGCAACGGCATCCTTCCGGCGACCGACGGCAATCGATGTTGGCATTTAGATGGTACTCCTTCAATCCTCAAACGTTAACGATGTCGGTTCCTGTGCGGCGTGGGGATGGGCCTCGCCACGGTACACCTTCAGTTTCTTGATCATCTTTCGTCCGAGCCTGTTATGCGGCAGCATTCCCTTCACAGCACGCTCAAACACCCATTCGGGTTTGGTAGCGATCATTTCTTTGAACGATTCAAACCGGGCCCCGCCCGGGTAGAGCGTATTGTGGTAGTATTCTTTTAGTTCATTGCGCTTGCCGGCAAGAGTAACCTTCTCGGCATTCACGACGATGACGTGATCGCCGAGATCGAAGTTCGGCGTAAACGTCGGTTTGTGCTTGCCGCGAAGAATGTGGGCCACACGGGAAGCCAGTCTTCCCAAATTCTTGCCGTTTGCATCCACCACAAACCATTTCTGGCCTACTTCTTCGGGCTTAAAAAAGTGCGTTGTTCGTGCGGTTTCCACGCAAAATCTCCTACGATTAGAATGTCTTTGGCACTCACTGGTGCTCTTAAGGAAGGAAATATAACCGAATTTGGCTCGAAAGTCAAAGAGAATCTACCCGGAAAACGCCCTTGTGCGTCTTGAGGGAATGCCCTCCGAGCCTGAAAATCAGAAGCTGGGAACAACCGGCGATGACCTGGCGGGGCTCACGGATTGTTTGATGCAGGATCGCGCAGCTTTGCGCGCGCCTCTTTTTGAATCGACTGTTGACGCTTCCCCTCCTCGAATGCTCTGCGGCGTGCATCTTCGAGCGAGCGGAGGACGCTGTCGAGCGAGAAACCACCCGGATGTTTTTGGAAGCGGGCATTGAACGAGGAAAAGATTGAATCCATCGTCCTGAGGTTGTATTCTGCAGGACTCTTCCGGTTGAAGAACCGGACCATGGCGCTGTCCATCATGAATTCATTCGCAGTCAGGGTATCGCCGTAAAAACCGAATTCAATCCGTCCCGAAGGTGTCGCAATCGTGTACCCTTGCATGCGTCGATGGAGCGGAATGACAACCGGTTCCCGCATTTCCCACCGCGGTTCATCGAGTTCACGTTTGATGTCGATCCCGACTGTGTTTGCGTCACCCCAGACTTCGAATGGTTGCGGCGGGATCTGTTCTCCGCGTACTGACCGGGGTTCCCGGACCGCATACCGACGGAGCAGCCGTTCCGTCATCTCCAGGTTTTGTTCCGCCTGCTTCCCCGCACGGAGAGCAGCTTCCGAGCTTCTCTGGACCTCCCGAATGGCTTCGGGGTTGAGGTGTGCATACGTCATTGAATCAGCCGTGATGACGACAAACCGATGAAGGCTGGGGATGCGGTTCATCTCGACGTAGATACTCTCAGGATCGACCGGGACCACTTTTCTCGAGATGAAAGTGTACGGCGCATCTTTCTTCTCGAGGTAGTGTCCGAACCGGACACGCTGGAACGGTTCGAGGCTCGCCGCGATGTTGGACACCATCACCTTGTTGAGTTGGGCAAGTGCGGGATCAATTGCGACAGCGTGATTATCGCTCACGAGAACGGAAGATTCAATCCTCTTCTTCGCGAGCCCGAAAAGTGAATCGATGACTTGTCTCTGTTTGTCGGTTGCCTGGATCTCAGCGTAGAAATCCTTCACCGTAATGGGTTTCGATTTCTTCTTCGCGGATTTTCCAAGCTTGATCTGATACCCGTTCGAGGCGTTTTGGTCGACTCTGAGAGAAGTCTCTGCCTTTGCATCCAACGGAAGCACACCAAGAAGAGAAAACTGCAGTACTTGATTATTGTCGATACTGGAAAGCAGCGGGTAGATCGAACCCTTCAGAATACCTTCTTCATAAACGGACTGAACCGCCTGGGATTTCTCAGACATGAAATGAAAGAGCGACATGCGATTCTGGAAGATCACCACGCCGATCAGCAGGAGACCAACAACGCCCGCGAGTGCGGCCGTCGGCAGATAGCGGCCGGGGAACGGAAGCAACCGTTCTGCCTCCTTGTGTTCTTCGATTCTTGTGGAGAGACGGGTCCAAAAGGCGATATTCGGCTCGAGCTTCGTGGACTGGGAAAGAAGATCCCGGATCTTCTTCAACTCGTCGTATTCCCGCCTGACGGATGCATCGTGTGCGACAAGCTCCTCGACGCGCGCCCGATCCTGTTCATTCAATACGCCGTCAAGGTATTGACTGAGAAGGCTGCTGATATGATCATTCGATAGGCGACTCATATTAGTTCTCCTCCAGAAGCGGCTGGAGTATTTTCCGGAGCATGGAGCGTCCCCGTGAAAGACGTGACTTTACGGTGCCAAGTTCACACTTCAGGATCGCGGCAATTTCGTCGTACGAAAGACCCTCGATGTCTTTCAGGACAATGGCGGAACGAAACTTCTCGGGCAGTGCTTGCAGACCCAGGGCGACTATTTCCTTGTCGTCGCGCGATTCGGGGGGTACGGACAACTTTGACGTCAACTCGGCATTTGCTTCGTCGACTAGAGTCTGAAAGGAGAGGAACCTGCGGACTTTTCTCCGTCGCATTTCGTCGCGGCTCTTGTTGACCGTGATCCTGTAGAGCCAGGTGTAGAATGACGAATCGAGTCTGAAGGACGGCAGGGCTTCGTAGGCCTTGATGAAAATCTCCTGGGCAAGGTCGTCGACGACCCCCGGATCCCGAAAGATTGAGTAGATCAGGTTGCGAACCCGTTCCTGATACCGCTGCACGAGAATCCTGTAAACTTCACGCTCACCACGCTGGAAGAGTGTAATGAGGACTTCGTCGCTCTTTTCGGCATACGACGATGAGGCCGGTTTCCCTGAATTCTGCATCCGTTCCGTTGTTCGGTCAGTCGTTAGAGGCGTACCCAGGCGTTTGGAATCGCGAAACGTACCTGCCAGGCCGAGAAATCCGCTTCCGTCCTTCCCTGCACTCATTTCAAGTGTGTACCAAGGTCCCACGTAAGCCTTCTCAAAAAATAGCAAGAATTGATGTTAATTGCTGACCCTGAACCATGCAACGTTATAGACGCACCATGCTCTATCCGTGTTCCGCCCCAAAACGAAAAAACCCGCGGTACGACAAGCGTTCCGCGGGTTCAACGGCGATGGACGATGTGGATGAAAGCCTTACGCCACGGCAGCCTCAATGCCTTTCCCCGATGGTACCGCTCTTTTCTCGAACTCATCCCTGAACCGACGAATCATGGACTGCACAGGCCACGCTGCCGCGTCGCCAAGGGCGCAAATTGTGTTGCCTTCGATATTGTTGGCAATATCCATGAGCAAATCGACGTCCGCCATCGTTCCCTGGCCGAGTTCAAACCGCTGAAGAATGTTCCAAAGCCAGCCCGTACCTTCGCGGCACGGTGTGCACTGGCCGCACGACTCGTGATAATAGAACTTCGAGATTCGTGCGATAACCCTGATCAAGTCCGTATCCTCGTCCATCACGATCAAGCCGGCCGTTCCGACGGACGAACCCGCAGCCTTGAGCGAATCCGCATCCATGCGAATACCTTCGAGCTGGTCTCCGCGGAGGATCATCGTCGATGACCCGCCCGGAATGACCGCTTTGATGGCTTTGTCTCCGGGAATTCCTCCTGCATATTTGTAGATAATCTCCAGGAGCGGTTCGCTCGTCGGCATTTCGTAGACGCCCGGTTTGTTCACGTGTCCGCTCACTCCCACAAGGATCGGACCCGGATGCTTTGCAGCGCCGACTTGCGAGTACCATTCCCATCCTTTGTCAATAATGACCGGCACGTTGGCTATTGTCTCAACATTGTTGATGGTTGTCGGACAACCCCAAACGCCGTTCTGGGCGGGAAACGGAGGCTTGACGCGCGGATAGCCGCGTTGCCCTTCCAGCGAATTCATGAGTGCCGATTCTTCGCCGCAGATGTAAGCTCCTGCTCCCTTGTGAACGACGATGTTCGTGGAAAATCCCGAGCCGCAGATATTTTCGCCGACGAAGCCGCCGGCATACGCGTCGGCAAGCGCCCGTTCGACCATGCGAACCCATTTCCCGTACTCGCCGCGGATGTAGATGTATGCAGTCGTGATGCCCATTGCGTAGCAGGCGATGACCGTGCCTTCGATCAGCAGGTGCGGGTTACGCTCAAAAATTTCCCTGTCCTTGAATGTCCCCGGTTCGGACTCATCGCCGTTGACGCACAGGTACTTCGGCTTCGTCGTCAGTTTCGGCATGAAGGTCCATTTGAGACCGGTCGGGAAACACGCGCCCCCGCGTCCTCTCAGATTCGATTTCTTGACCTGGTCGGTGACTTCCTCGGGCTTCATTGCAAGTGTCTTCTTCAATGCCTTGTAGCCGCCGTTGGCCAGATACACGTCGAGCCTGGCGAGATCCTTGATGTCGGGCAGAATCACTTTCTCCCAGCGGGTGATTTGTTCGTCTTTTGGCTGCGTCGTCATTTCAGATCACCCAGAATTGAATCGACCTTTTCCGGGGTGAGGTTTTCATAATATTCCTCGCCGACGGCGAACATCGGAGCGGTTCCGCAGGACCCCATGCACTCCACTTCCGAAAGCGTCCATTGCTTGTCCCTGGACGTTTCTCCCATCTTTATCCCAAGCTTCTTCTCAAGATGATTCACAATCCGACCGGAACCACGCAGCATGCAGGAAACATTCGTACAGACTTCGATATGATGCTTGCCGCACGCTTCACGGTGGAACATCGTGTAGAATGATACGACGCCGAGAATATGCCCGAACGGGACATTGAGAAGTCCGGCCACATATTTCATGGTCTCCTCGGAAATGTGGCCAAACTGTTCCTGTGCAAGCCACAGCACCGGGAGGACGAGCGCCTGGCTTGTCGGATAGCGTTTCCTCAGCTCTTCGACTTTTTTGAGATTTTCTTCGGTGAACATTGGAGGGACTGGGGTGCGTTGAGAATCAGTCATTGAATTGTTGCATCATTGAATCAGGAACGGGTCAATTGATACTCTATTTGTCCGCCTCACCCATAACAGGGTCGATGCTTCCGATAATTGCCACGACATCCGAGATCATGGCTCCCTTGAGCAGGGTCGGAAGGGCGTGAATATTGACGAACGACGGCGACCGGATTTTGAACCTCCAGGGATGGCCGTCACCCTTCTTGCTCATAATATAAAACCCGAGTTCGCCCTTCGGCGCTTCAATGGAAAAGTAGATTTCCCCTTCCGGCGGGTCGATGCCGAAGTTGATCAGCATGAAATCGTGGATCAGCTCTTCCATGCGTGTGTAGACTTCCTTCTTGCGGGGGAGAACGTTATGCGGCTTGAACGCGTGGATGGGGCCGTTCGGGATCTTGTCGAGCGCCTGCCGCACGATCCTGACGCTTTCCTTCATTTCGGCCATACGCTGGTAGTAACGCGCAAGCGAGTCTCCGCCTTCATGGACCGGTACATCAAAATCGAACTGATCGTAGATGAGATACGGAAGTGCCCTTCGCAGATCGTGATTGACGCCGCTCGCACGCAGCGTCGGACCGGTGACTCCCAGGTCGATCGCCTGCTCCCGCGTGATGACGCCCACGCCATCGCATCGTCCGACAAAAATCCTGTTGCGATTAAGCAACCGCTCGCATTCTTCGAGATTCCCGGGGAACGCGGCGATGAATTCCTCGATCATTGCGGTGGCAGGAGGGGTCAAATCCTGAGCAAGCCCTCCGATCCTCGTGTAACTCGTCGTGAACCGTGCACCCACAAGGTTTTCGAAAATATCATAGAGCTTTTCACGTTCGCGGAAGGACCACATCCAGACAGTCAGCGCGCCGACGTCCATCGCCAGGGATCCAAGGAAAAGCAAATGCGACGAGATTCGGGCGAGTTCCGAGATGATCGTGCGGATGAACTGGGCTCTCATCGGTGCCTCGATACCGAGAAGTTTTTCAACGGCGAGTGAATATGCGGTATTGTTTGAAAGAGGCGAGATATAGTCCAGCCGGTCTGTGTGCGGGATGAACTCGTGATACGTACAGTTCTCCGCGAGCTTTTCATAACCGCGATGGAGGTAGCCGAGCTCCGGGATACAGTTCACCACAGTTTCGCCGTCCAGTTTCACCAGCAAGCGAAGGACGCCGTGCGTCGCCGGATGCTGCGGCCCCATGTTGAGAATCATTTCCGACTCGAGCGGGTCGAGGAACGACGCGCTCGTATCCTGGTCTTCGAGGGCCTGAAGGATTTTGGAGCGATGCGAGACTTCTTCGAAGTGTGTTTCCATGGCCGGCGGACTCATTTCTTCGGAAGGGGGAGTGAACCGGGAATTCCCATGAGTGGAAAGTCTTTTCTCAGAGGGAAATACTCAAAATCCTCGGGCATGTACATGCGCCGAAGGTCCGGATGACCTTCGAACACGATACCGAACATGTCGAACGTTTCCCGCTCAGCACAATCTGCGGCTCTCCAAACCCCCGTCACCGTCGGGACTTTCAGGTCTTCTTCGTCCGTGAATATCTTGATCCGGAACCGATGCCTGTTCCTGAGGGAGAGAACATTATAGACAACCCCAAATCTCTTCGAGGGCGTGTACATGTCGAAGCCGCAGAGGTCGGAGAGGAAATCGTAGGCAAGCTCGGGGTCGTTCTTGACGAGTGTGCACACATCGACGATCTTTTCTTTCGGGACGACGACGGTCAATTCGCCCCGGAACTCGTGTGATTCCAGAATTGTATCCCCGAGCCGGGTTTTGAGCCGCTCCAGGACAGTCTGATTGTCCATCATTAGTTTGACACTGGTTCTGGTTGGGCAGGATGGAATTCGCCGACACGGACAATCGCGCTTCCCCGGCTCTCACCCCGCTGAACCTTTTGCTGGAGCACCATGAGCGCGTTCAACAGGTTATCCGGCCTGGGAGGACACCCGGCAACGTAGACATCGACTGGCAGGAACTGGTCGATTCCCTGTACAACAGAGTATGTTCTGTACATGCCTCCCGACGATGTGCAGGCACCCATGGCAATGACCCATTTCGGGTCCGGCATCTGGTCGTAAATCTTTCGGACAACTTTCGCCATTTTGTAAGTCGTCGTCCCCGCGACAAGCATAACGTCCGACTGCCGCGGCGAGAACCGGAGGACTTCAGAACCAAACCGTGACGCATCGAACCGTGGTCCGGCAAACGCCATCATCTCGATGGCACAGCACGAAATCCCCATCGGCATCGGCCAGAGAGAGTTCTTCCGGCACCAGTTGATGGCATCCTCGATCTTCGTCGTCAGGAAACTGTCACCAAGAGCACGATCTAATCCCATTCCAACGCCCCTTTCTTCCACACGTAGACATAACCGATCAACAGAACCGCGATAAACACAAACATCGTGACGAATCCCGGGACCCCGAGTTGTCTGAACGAAACCGCCCACGGATACAGGAACACCACCTCGATATCGAACAGAATGAACAGCATCGCCACCATGTAGAACTTCACCGAGAATCGTTCACGCGCCGAACGGACCGGGTCCATGCCGCTTTCATACGTCGTCTGCTTCTCGTCGGACGGACGGCTGGGGCCAAACAGTTCATTCACCTTGCCCATTGCGACGCCAAAAATGACGCCGACAGTAATCATGATCACGATGGGCAGGTAATTTTCTAACATATTCGGCGTTGATTGTGTTCCTGTGTGAAAAATCGCAAGTATGTTAGCGAAAAATGCGAGGAAAGTCAATTTACCGCAATTCGATCTTCACGCCTTCGAGCGGCCAGCGTGCCCGCACTTTCAGCGTGTCGGCTGCAAAGTTGAATCGTTCGGCACGAACAAACGGATACGGCTGTCCCGGATCGTACTTGCCGTTCGCATTGCGGTCACGGAACGCACGCACAGTGTAACGACCTTCTTCGATTTGCGGAATCATGAATGTTCCAGCCTTCGTTGCTGCAGTGGAATATGTTTTGGGGATTTTCGAATCGACCGCATCAGCGTTCACGTAGATGGCGCCATCACGGTCCGATGAGTCGCTGTCCGTAACCATTCCCTCAATCGAGCTTAATGCTTCCGCATCGAGAGTTTCGAACCGGACGGCTTTCAACGAGTCCTTGAACGATCTTCCGGACAAATCGGTCGCCGTGTATGTGAGAACTGCAAGACGGTACATGCATTTGCTCTGCAAGGGTTTTCGGATCTGCACAATGCAGGCGGCGTCATTGACCCAGTCCACCGACGCCGATACCACATTCCCGGAACTGTCGCTGAGCGTGAACGCTCCTGCCAACGACTGACGTTGAATCGCATCGGAGAACTGGATGAGGAGGTCCGGTTTCAGGGCAACTCCCCGCGAACTGTCCTTGATACTGACTGAGGCGATGCGGGGCATCAGTGTGTCAATGAACGCCGATCCGGCAAAGACCAGTGAATTCGCTGACGGACTTATCGGGAGACCGACAAGGTCCCGGGCCGACGCCACCGTAAGCCGGTAACCTTTTGTCGAATCCTGTTGTCCGGTCAGCACAGTGAATGATTCCTGGTTCGGGAGGTTTGGAAACACCGAATACACCTTGAGCGGATTTCCCGTCAGCGTATCCTCGATCGAGAGGCTCAGCCGATTCGTCGAACTCGTGTCGATCGGTTCCGAAAATTCCATCGACGCATGATTCCGGTCGCGGGCGGTTGCTTTGATGAGACGGGGCGGAGTCGTGTCCTCTTTTGCGAGTTGCATGAGCACGTGATCCTGCAACGAATCGCTGGCGCCAAGGATCAGGTCGTGCGGTACAACCCCAAAATCATCCACTTCGGGGTCATACGTGAGGTTGCGGTATTCGTCGCGGACGGCGAAGATTCTGTATGCACCAAACGCGAGGTGCTGTAGAAAGAAATTCCCCCCCTTCCCCGTTTGCGTGATGTAGTCAGGCTTCAACGTTCGCGGGTTCAACGTATCAGTCTGCAGGCCTTCAAGCTGATACGCAAAGATCATCACTCCTTCCGGAGAGTCGGCAGGCTTGATCGGATAGACTCTTCCGCGGATGGCACCCCTGTCGATGTCCGCACCGGTGGAAAAGGCAAGGGTGAACGCCTGCGCCATGCGATTGGGAGGATTGCGGGTATCTCTGACGTCCGTTCCAACGTTCACCACGTACGTTTTGTCGCTCCGCAGTTTCTGTGAAAAACTGATCTCGAGTTCCTTGCCGCTCCAGTCAAACTCAAGGTCGCCGACGTATGGTGAAATAAAAATGGATTCTTCAACCGTCCGGTGGTCGACATATTTGTCGAATTCGAGACTGATGCGATCACCGGCAAAATGAAGTGTGTACGGTGCTGGCGAGGTCGCAATGATCGACGGTGGAACTGTGTCGGGCGGTCCTCCGCCGGGAGGGATTTGATTGGCACACGACAGGAAGAACAGGACTGGGCAGCAAAGTGAAAGGAACGGGACGAAGCGCCGGAAGCGTAGCATGGGATATCCTTATCCGCCTTGATAGCGGTTCTTCTGCATTTCCCTTCGCACCTTCCGGAAGACTCTGACAGCCTTTTCGTGCTCGGAGTACGTCCTGGAAAAATGATGCCCTCCGACACCCGTCGCAACGAAGTACAGGTACTGGTTTTTTTCGGGATAGAGGACGCTCAGAATCGCAAGACGCCCGGGATTGTTGACGGGGCCCGGAGGAAGTCCCCGGTAGAGGTAGGTGTTATAAGGGGAATCCATCCGCAGGTCGGCATAGCGAAGCCTTCGCGGACCGGCGGGGAGCAAGTACTGGATCGTCGGGTCCGCTTCAAGTTTCATATTCTTCCTGAGACGATTGAGATAGACTCCCGCGATAGTCGGGAGCTCTGCATCGATCCCCGATTCGCCCTCAACGATGGAGGCGAGCGTCACCACTTCGTTAAGCGTCATGCGCGAATCCCGGAGACGCGCCTTGAGGCTGTCGACGAAGAAATTTCTGAACCCGTTCAGCATGCGATCAACGATCTCCACCTCGTCCGTCTGCCAATAGAACTTGTACGTATCCGGCATGAGGTACCCTTCAAGCGACGGAGCCCTGATCCCCCTGCTCGCGGCGAACGCCGAATCCCTGCAGAGCGCAAGAATCTTGTTGCCGTCCACACCAAGGTCTTTCGCGAACCTTTTCGCAATCATCTCCATCCGCCAGCCTTCCGGAATCGTAACGGCAGTGATCTCCCGGGACTTCCCTTCGTTGATATCGCTCAGGATGTCCGTGTTCGAGAGGCCTGAATGAAAGAGATACTTTCCGACTTTGATGGTTTTTGTGTACCCCAACACTCTGCCCGCGATCTCGAAAGCGAGACGACTTCGGATGATGCCGTTCTCTTCAAGCGTGTCTGTCACCGACTTGAAGGAGACTCCCCTGGGAATGATAACAACCTTCCCTTCAGGTTCCGGCAGACTGATCGGCATCCAGAAAATATAGTAGAGGACAAAAAGGACAGCCAGAAATGCACCCAGGGGAGGGAGAATCCACAATCGTATCTGATGAGGGGTCAGCGTTCTCACGTCAACGCAAAGAAAGTGATTGTCGTTCGTTCATCCCGGATCGCGGTGAGAAAGCGAAAGGCCGGGTTCGGCAGTCAGCTCCATACCGGAATGGCTACCCTCCAGCATTCTGAAGTATCCGACCATCGCGATCATTGCTCCGTTATCCGTGCAGTATTCAAGTTTTGGGGAGAACAGGTTCAATCCGTGTTTGCGTGCGGCTTCTGTCGCCCGGCGACGCAGTTCGCTGTTTGCGGAGACTCCGCCTGCGATGGCAATGTCGTGGATGGAGAATTTTTCGGCGGCCAAAACGAGTTTTCGGACGAGCACATCGATCACGGCAGCCTGGAATCCCGCACACACATTGGCTATGAATTCCTTGTTGTGATCCGCCTTTCCCTTCTCATACCCGGAACGTCGTAAGTAATAGAGGACGGAAGTTTTCAGTCCGGAGAAACTAAAATTGAACGAATCCTCTTCAAGATACGACCGGGGGAATTCGATCGCCGCTGGATTCCCCGAGGCGGCATATTGATCAATCAGCGGACCGCCCGGATAACCGAGGTCCAGCATTTTGGCCACTTTGTCGAAGGCCTCGCCTGCCGCGTCGTCGATCGTGTCGCCGAGGACGTCGTAATCGAACGGTTTCTTCACGAGAACGAGCTGGGTGTGGCCGCCGGAGACAGTAAGATTGACGAATGGAAAGGCAGGTTTG
>DATDNS010000073.1:0-30565 GCA_036518155.1 Bacteroidota bacterium | reverse complement strand
TGAGCACTTGAAAGAACTCCCGGCGTAGGTCAGGAACATGAACTCTTTGCGCATTCTCGATATTGCTCATCCTCCGATGAGGGCAGATGATGCCGAGAAGGTTCTTGATGAGTTGCTCCGGTCGATGAAGAAGTCAGCCGGCACGCGTGTACTGAAGATTATCCACGGCTATGGAAAATCGGGCAGGGGCGGCACATTGAAGGAGACGGTATTGAATTGGTCGTATCGCAACAAGCGCAGAATTCGGGGCGTCATTGCAGGCGAACAATATTCTGTTCACAACAAACTTACACAGGAAATGAGGCGCGTGTGCGGGCAGGTCTTCGATTCGGATCTTGAAGCCGCTAATCCCGGCGTGACGATCATTTGGGTAGTATAGTACCGCGAAATCGGTAACAAGCGGCAGATCATAAAGAAAAGGAGAACGATTTGAAGAAACAGCGAATTGCGGTCGCCTATTCCGGCGGCCTCGACACCTCCGTCATTGTGAAGTGGCTCCAGGAAAAATACGATGCAGACATCGTTACGGTCACGGGCAACCTCGGCCAAAAGAAAGAACTGAGCGGGATTGCCGAGAAGGCCTACAAAACGGGCGCCAAAAAGGTCTACATTCAGGATCTGCGCAAGGAGTTCATCGAGGAATACTTGTGGCGTGCGCTGAAAACCGGCGCCCTGTATGAATATACGTATCCGATGGCGACATCGATCGGCCGTCCTCTGCTTGCCAAAGCGCTCGTCGATGTTGCCAAACGAGAGCGCTGCACGGCGATAGCGCACGGATGCACCGGCAAGGGCAACGACCAGGTTCGATTCGAGGTTGCCATTGCGGCTCTTGCGCCCGATATCAAAGTCCTCGCGCCGTTGCGGGAATGGGAATTCCGATCCAGAGAACAGGAGATTGCCTATTGCGAAAAACACGGTATCCCGATCACCGTTACGAGGGCAAACCCCTATTCGATCGATGAGAACATCTGGGGAACAAGCATCGAATGCGGTATCCTGGAAGATCCCATGGTCGAACCTCCTGCGGATGTCTACCAGCGAACAGTCGCGCCGTCAGATGCACCCGACCGGGCAACAACTGTCACCATTGAATTCAGACAGGGCATACCCGTTGGACTTGACAATACGCAGATGGACGGTATTACGCTCCTCGAGAAGCTCAACGAACTGGCGGGGGCAAACGGCGTCGGAAGGCTCGATCTTGTTGAGAACCGGCTCATCGGCATCAAATCGCGCGAAATCTACGAAGCCCCCGCCGCAACGGTGCTTCATTTTGCCCATCGCGAACTTGAACGCCTGACTCTCGACAAAGAAGTCTCGCACTACAAGGCAAAGATCGCGAACGACTACGCCGATATCATCTACAACGGACTCTGGTTCACACCGTTGAAAAAATCGATCGATGCTTTTGTCGACGAGACTCAGAAGACAGTCAACGGCCTGGTAAAAGTGAAACTGTACAAAGGAAATGTCACCGTAGTTGGGAGAAGCTCGCCCAACTCACTTTATGATACGAAACTCGCCACATACACTGAAGAAGACAAATTCGACCACAAAGCCAGCGTCGGGTTCATTACGATTTACGGCCTTCCCATCAAGACGTTCTACCGCGTAAACAAGAATGGCAAGCTCAGGAAGAAGAGGCTGCCGAGAAGGCAGAAAGTCTGAAATTCTCTTCGGAGCAGATGAGTCAATCGGCCGGTGATCGGTTCTTCACCGGCTTTTTGTTTCAAAATCACCTTGAATCTTACCGTAATTCTTGGAAAATTGTTTGTTGAATACCATTCATTCCAGTTCACCTATGAATCCAAAACTCCGGGTACTTGCGCTCCTTCTCTTTTTCCCAAGCCTCACCTCCTTTACACAACAGAAACCGGATTCCCTGTTCCTTCGGGTCGTCGTTCCGGAGCTCGATACCGTTCTGGTTCCTTTTTCCCGCCATCGTTTCGCAGCGAGCACGCTCCCGACAGCAAAAGCCTATGTCAACGACATTGAAACAAAGGTGTATTCCAGCGGCGCGTTCGTCGGCATCGTTCCCCTTGCCTACGGTCCGAACGTCCTCAGATTGACCGTCAAGAATGCCAAAGGAGACTCGCTTTGCCGGCAGATCCTGATCACCCGCACTGAACCATTGAAAACATCTTCTTACGACACGCTCACCATCGACAGTGTGATGATGGAACCGTCGCAGGATTTATGGCTTGGGAAAGACGATTTCGTTGACGTCAAGTTCAAAGGCAGTCCCGGCTATGACGCCACCTTCGACATTGAGGATGTGGAATCGGGAATCCCCATGCGGGAATTGAGCGCGAAGGAAGCCGGTGGACTCGGCGGAATTTACGTGGGAAGATACAAGATAAAGGATTCGGATGTTTCGAGGGGCTATCCGATCACGTTTAGGCTCAAAAAGAGTTTCTGGTCGAGCAGGAAGGCCCGCTCCAAAGGGAAAGTCTGGATCATGCCGGATTCTCTCCCTCGCGTTGCCGAGTTGACCGGCAAGCGACCATTCCTTAACGCAGGTCTCGGGACAGACCGGCTCGGCGGAGCGAAGCTTGGATTTCTCCAGCCGGGTGTGCAGGTCGAAATCACGGGAAAAGAAGGTCAGCAATATCGCGTTCGGTTATCCGCCACAATGGAGGGATGGCTGCCTCAGGAATTCGCGAAGATCCTCCCCTTCGACACTCCACTTCCGCGTTCACTCACAGGTTCAATCGCCGTCTACGGTGACGACTCACTGGATGTCGTCTCGGTCCCGTTGCAGCGCCGCCTGCCGTATCTCAGCGACGTTGAAGTACATCCGAATGCCGTCGTCATTGACGTCTACGGTGCGACGTCAAACACGAATTGGATTACCCAGCAGCTTTCAGCAAAAGGAATCACGAGCGTAAGCTGGAAACAGGTTGCTTCAGATCAGTTTCGCCTGTTGATCAATCTCAGGGAAGAGCAGCAATGGGGATTCGACGTTGGCTATGACAATGGTTCGACGCTGCGAATCAAAATCAGGCGTCCACCGGCAGTTGCGTCTGAGGATTCTTCCCTTGCCGGAATGACGATCGCGGTCGATGCCGGCCACGGCGGCGACAACAATGGAGCGTTGGGCGCTACGGGCGTGCTTGAGAAAGACGTGAACCTGAGTATTGCCAGATATATCCAGGACTCACTTTTGAGCCGGGGCGCAAGGGTCGTCATGACGAGGGTCGGTGACGACGGCGTCGGCATGGGAGATCGCATCGACAGGATCGTTACTTCGGGTGCGCAGATTCTGGTGAGCATCCACTGTAATTCCACCGGTGAGACGGCCGATCCTCTTCTTGTCCAGGGAACGAGCACATACTACCGTTACGTGGGATTCAGGTCGCTTGCATCCACGATGTACGACCGCATGCTTACCCTGGGACTGATGCAATTTGGTGTCACAGGCAGTTTCAATTTCGCTCTCAATGCACCCACCCAGCTTCCGAACGTGCTCGTCGAGACTGCCTTCCTCTCAAACCCGGAGGATGAGATACTGCTGCTTGACGACGGTTTTCGCAGAAGGATAGCTGCTCAAGTGGTCAAGGGACTCGAAGATTTCGTCAGGAAATACGGCGAACTCCGGAAGTAAAGGATACCGTTGCAGTTGTTCCTCCGGCGTTGCCTGCGTAATGTTCAGCAATGCCGGTTTGCCGCACAACCCGAACCATTCCGGTTACAGGCCGACACGCCACTTACTACTCTTTCGATTTTTCGCTATCTTGTTGCGGGTTTTTCATTCACCGGCGAGAGCTGCTGGTTCACACTTTTCAATAATTTGAACGGATTACACCCATGCCTCACGAAGCACTCTGGAGCGGACGATTCAAGGAACCTCTTGCTGAAATCGCCCTGAAGTTTTCATCGTCAATTGACGTAGACAAACAACTGTACGAAGAGGATATTGACGGAAGTATCGCGCACGTCGAAATGCTTTCGGCGACACGGGTGCTTTCGTCTTCCGAGGCCCGCAGAATTCGGACAGCGCTGAAAACGATCAAGAGGGAGATTGAATCGGGCAAGTTCCACCTTACAAACGAGTTCGAAGATATCCACATGGCCATCGAACAACGGCTGATTCAAAAACTCGGACCGCTGGGGGGGAAACTGCATACCGGCCGGAGCCGGAACGATCAGGTGGCCCTGGATGAAAGGCTCTACCTGCGGAAGGCGATCCGGGAAATCAGCAAGCTCGTCGTTCAGCTCCAGCGTGTTCTCCTGTACAAGGCCGAGAAATACTTCGGCGTCCTGATGCCGGGGTACACCCACGTTCAACGTGCACAACCTGTCATGCTCTCGCACTATCTTCTCGCGTACTCGTGGATGCTCGAGCGTGATTTTGAGCGTCTTGAGGACTGCAGGAAACGTGCGAACAAATCCCCTCTGGGTGCCGCGGCGTTCGCGGGCACCTCGTTTCCCATCGATCGCGCTCTCGTGGCCAGGAAGCTTCATTTCGATGGCATCGTTGAAAACAGCATCGATGCGGTGAGTGACCGTGACTACCTGATCGAATTCGCATCTGCGTGCAGCATCATCGCGACGCATTTGAGCAGGTTTGCCGAAGACATTGTCTACTGGTCTTCGAAGGAATTCGGCTTTGCGCACATCAGCGATGCGTATTCCACCGGCAGCAGTATCATGCCGCAAAAGAAGAATCCTGATATGGCGGAGCTTGTCCGGGCGAAATCAGGGAGGGTGATCGGTTCTCTGGTATCACTTTTGACGATCATGAAGGGACTTCCCCTTGCGTACAACCGCGATATGCAGGAGGACAAAGTCCCGCTCTTTGACATTGTCACCACAACACGCCAGTGTCTGTTCATTTTCTCGCACGTGCTTGTCCACACAACGTTCGACAAAGAGAAAATGGCGGAAGAGTTGAGGACCGATTATCTTTCCGCGACAGACATGGCAGACTACCTGGTTCGGAAAGGCATTCCCTTCCGGCAGGCGCACGAGATCACGGGAAAGGTCGTCTCCTACTGCATCGGGCACAAAATGTACTTTGGCAACCTGGACCTCGATACGCTCAGGCAGTTTTCAGCCGCCTTCGCGCCGGACATCTTCGATCACATTCTCCCGCAGTCCAGTGTTGACCAGAAGCAATCGGCGGGAAGTACAAACCCCCACGAAGTGAAAAAACAGATAGTTCACTGGACAAGGGTGCTGAAGAACAGAAAGGTCTGAGGCGGGCGCTCGCAGGCACCGGTACGGGGCTCCGATTTCTCCCTGCCTATTGAGCTTGAAGAAATCGGAGCCCGTTCGTTTTGTTACCACACGTACCGGATTGTGTACGTTATCGTCTTCTCTTCGTCGCGCTTCAACTTCACCGGAAAATTGATGGTGGTCTGATCCACCTTGATCCACTGCGTGTTTTGCTTCACAATCTCCCAATCACTCCAGCGCCACGGATGTTCGTATACCTGGACTTCGGCCGTTTCTGATTTGTGATTTCTCAGCTTGATCTCGAATGATTCTTCGATCATGTGGCCGGGAACGACGTTCCTGAAACTCGTCTGCTTGCGCTCTCCGACGATGTCGAAAGCGTTTCCAAGATAGAGCTTCACTTCTTCATTCTTCGGCGTGTGATCGATCTCATCCTCCCCGACAAACTGCTCCTTGCCGTCGTCATCCTTTTTGTAGACACGCACTTTCCCTTTCGGCAGAGGGATCCCAAGCCCCGCCTTATCGTCGTTCCGGAACGTGACATAGACGCCGACCTTGGTGTTGGCTTGCTGTCCGAAACTCTCCTGCGATCGGTACGAATAGTTGTTGTAATACAGCTTCCAACTGTCGGCCATGCCGTCATAGACGAACAGCCTTGTCGCCTGGACATTGTGGCCTGACGTCAGCTCGATTTGTTTTGTCTCACTGTTCGCCAGATCCGTGTGACGCTGCAGCGAATAGAGTTTATACTCAAACAGCTCCTTTTGCTCGAACTGCGGAGCGTTCACGGCATTATCGGACTTCATCGCAAGCTGAGCCATTATTCCCCGGCCTTCCTGGACCCTGTTGACATCGCCGGCCACAAGTTTCAACCCCGCGTTCGTGAACGTCGTGCCTGAATTGTTCGTCAGCGTGACCCACCCGGTGAGGTCGAGGTTCGAGTCTTTGTCATTGAGCAGCGCCACGTAGTTGCAGTTCCACGAAATCCCGTTGGCGATATAGCTGATTTCCGTCTTCTGCATTCCGTCGCGACTCGAATTAACAAGCCATTCAAGCTGCGGCTTGAGGATGAGGCCTTCAGAGAGGCTTGGCAGCTCAATCCTGCCTGGCGGAGCTATCTCAATTTTACCTCCAATCTCGACGATCATTTGTCCAGAGTACACGTATCCTGTAGCGCCGCCGTACTGCGGTTGCGGCTGCCAGCCGGTTGCCAGCAGTTTTGCCTTGACCGTGTATTCCTTTTTCGTGAGTTCATCCAGTCTGATGAACTCGATGTCCCTGCCGATGTATTTATCGAGAAGTTTCGCCTGATGCACAAGATCGTATTGATAGTTCTGTTCAAGGATCCGCACCGAGAGCGGATCCGAGAGACTCGCGAAGTGCAATGATGTCCCGTCAATCGTCGCAGGAATCTCCGGCACAATGATGCGATTCATCCCTTGACGAAACGTTATCGGACGTTCTTCGCGTATCAGTGCCATATTCGAGTTATAGACAGTGAGGTCCACGGAAGTACGTTCTCCCGCAACCTGTTGGATATTTTGGCTCTTAAGAGCCGGAATGAGGCATACCGCGACGACGAAAGCGTTGACTGACCTGAATTGTCCCATGACATTCTCCTGAGGTTGGTGTGATTAATCCCCGCTCCCCATGAATGAAGCTCATTGCCGGAAGGTGAATGGCGAAATACGAAGTATTTACAGGGGCCGGTCGCTTGAACTGCCTGGCGTGGCAACCGCCACATTGCCGTCCACGGCCCTATCCCATACCCGCATGAGTCTCGGGGCAAGCGCAAACGCTGCAAGCGCGACCGCGATGCCGGCGACTGCGTCGGTTACATAGTGGAACCGTCCGTAAAATGTCGAGACATACAATGACAGGACAATTGGCGTAAGCACGTAGAACGAGGGGCGGTGGTAGCGGTAGGCCATCATCCACATAATCGTTGCCGCAGCGGCGTGGGGACTCGGAATCGTCCCGCCAACGTAGTGCACGTTGGCTCGCATGAGCTCACTGAAGTACGTCCAGATGTACCCTTTCAGCGGCACAGTGTACAACGAACCGATGGCTGCGATGGGTCCTGCAACCGGAAACAGGATAAATCCGATGTCGCAGAGAATGTTTGTAAACCCAAGCGTGAAGAAATAATCCTCCATCGCAAGTTCACCGCGAAGATAGAAGATGATTCCGCACAACACAGGGTACATCGGCAGATAGACGACATAAGAAAACATCATCCACTCAGTTAGTGCCGGTGATACGAATTTCTCGAGCCACAGTGTCGGCTGGACTCCAAAGACGTACTGTTCTCCGTCGAGGACATACTCATCGAGCCATCGTCCGTGGATGATGAGCTGCAGCTTGTCCACCGCGCCGAACAGGTAGGCAAACGCCAGCGTGACCACTGCAGCGCGGAGAAAGAACTTCCAGAATTTCTTGTTTACTTTCCGGCTGAATTCATTGAACACCAGGTACAAAACTGCAACCCCGATATTTTTCAGCGCAAGAATCCACCAGCCGTTGATTTTCTGCGCAAAGACGATCGCAAGCAATGTAAACAAAGCCAGGGAGGCAAGGATCAATCCGTCGGTTGCCAGGAGCTGGAGTTTGCCGATACGAAGGGTCTTATTCGTCATGATTTGCGCAAGAGGATATGTCGAAGAATGAAATCAATGTGAAAAGCAGATGAAGAAATCCAGTGAAACCCCCAAAAGCCAGTGCACGATCAGAACATACAACAACGAACGTGACCGGAAAACGACAATGCCCCAAATCAGCCCTCCGAGGATGGATGAAAAGATCTCACCATCAGGTTTGCCGATATGAAAGAGTGTCGAAACCGCAGTCTGGACGAGGATCGCATTCCAGTCGCCCAGTTGTTCGCGGAGGCCAAACTGGATGAATCCCCGCATCAGCATTTCATAGCCCAGGTAGTACGTCAGATAAAGCAGCGAATGGCCCGCAAAGACCGCTGCCGAAGCGCCAGCCCCTTTGAACAACGGATATTCTGCGAGAAAACGGGGATCCGATGAGGAAGGATACGTCAAGGCGATCATCACCGGTGCCATCACGGCTGCTGCGACGAGACCGAATTTCCAGTCTCCGATTTGTACACCGTAGTGGGAAAGTGATTCGTTGAACACAAATTTCACGATCACAACAGGAACGAAACCGAACAGGAGGAGACCTGTCACAAAGCTGTAGGTTGCGCCAGTCCAATCAGGATTGTTGAACAGCGCGTGGGAAGTGAGATGAGCGAGGAAGAACGCCTTGGTCCCGTAGTACTTCCACGTGACGATGACAATCGTCGAGACAAGGAAAATGAGAGTCGATTTTTTGTTGTCACCCGAGAACAGCCCTTTGAGCGACAACGACGAGTCAAAACGGTTCATTTCTTCTTCTTTCGTTGTCCTGTCAGCCATTCATACGTCATCCTGACTCCTTCTTTGAACGGCGTAATCGTATACCCGAGCTCACGCTCTGCCTTTGCACACGAGTAGACCCAATCCTGCAGGAAAGTATCGACCCACCCGGGTGTGATTTGTGGATAAAGGCCAAGCCATTCTGCTTTGAGTTGTTCTTCTTTGGCGTAAAGGAACGCGAGCGCAGGAGGCAGGTTGAATTGAACGTGTTTCTTGCCGCTCACCTCATCGACGGTACGGAATAGTTTCTCCAGCGATACATTTTCGCCGCCGAGAATATACCGTTCCCCGATTTTTCCCCGTTCCATGGCAAGAATGTGGCCGCGGACAAGGTCATCGACATACACATAATTGCCGATATTCACCCCCTTGTTCAGAAGTACGGGTACTTGCCCCCGGTCGTACTGGTCGATCATCAGGCTGACAGAATTGCCTTCCGTCATTTTTCCAGGTCCATACACCCGGGTTGGATTCACCAAGACTACCGGGAAGCCAGTTGCCGCATAATTCAACGCCTCACGTTCCGCGATAGCTTTTGTTTCTTCGTATTCTGTGTAGTAATGGTCCGTGATCCTGGCCATCCGTTCATCGCCGACGACGCCTGGCTTGGTTGGGCCAAACGTCACAATCGTCGAGGTGAAAACAACACGATTTACCCCGGTCGACTTCGCTGCTTCAAAAACATTGCGCATGCCATCAACGTTCATCCGGTAGAACATACCCTTGTCCGGCGCCCAGTTCTTCGCGTATGCGGCGAGGTGGTACACCTGGGTACAGCCTTTCATTCCTCGTTCGAGTGATTGCCGGTCAATAATGTCGCCCTGGATAATTTTGATGTGCTCGTGCTCCAGTCCCGAACGATTGCTCGTTGAACGGGAAAGGGCGTGAACGGTATGGCCTTTGCGGACAAGTTCATTGACAAGTTTGGTACCGATAAACCCGGTCGCACCGGTGACGAAAACGGTGGTCGGACTTGAGAAAGGAGTCATGAAATCTCTGGAATTCCGGTAAAATCAGAAAAGATCGGAATCAAAGTAGGCAAAAATGGCGAAAGAGACAACGTTGATCGATCGATATGCCGCCAATGTGTCGCACGGATTTACAGCAACTTTTTGCTTCTTTGCGGGTCTTATGGCAAATTGAGGCCGAACTCCAAACCGCAAAGGCTTGCATTGAACTCCCTGACGGACGAGCAACTCGTCACCAACCTCAGACACGGCATGACTGATGCGTTTGAAGAACTCTACAATCGCTACAAACGCCTCATCTATACATTCTGCCTCAGGTTGTCCGGGAATCGGTTCCTCGCAGAAGATGCCACACACGATAGCTTCTTGAAAATGTACCAAAACATCCAGACGCTCGACGACACATTGGCTTTTCGTTCCTGGTTGTACGCTATAGCGCGTAACCAGGTCTACAAGAATTTGAAGAAGGAACGGAGCAACGGAGAACTCGATGAAGACACGGCCTGGAGCCACGATACCCCGCTGACCCTGACGGAATCAAAGGACACATCAACGATCGTTGTTCACTGCATCGACGGATTGAAACCCGAGTACAAAGAAGTACTTATCCTTCGCGAATACGAACAGCGCACATACGCGGAAATCGCCGCCATAACGGGAGACACTGAAAGCTCGGTAAAATCGCGCCTGTTTAAAGCTCGGAGAGCACTTGCCGAAGAGCTCGGACCGTATTTTTCTTAAGCCGGGCACGGTGATCCATCGAGAGTTCTAAAGGAGATCGATATGAACCACACATATTTTCAAGAACTCATCAGTTTGCACATCGACAACGAGCTGACAGACGCTCAGTCGGCGGAACTCTTCGCACATCTCGCGGAATGCAATCCGTGCCGGAGTTTCCTGAAGACAACGATGATCATTCGCTCTCATATCGCGCACAATCAGCTTGCCGATGTCCCCCAATCTCTCGACCGGCGCGTTCTCGGGTTCCGCGAGCAAATTCTCAGGCCTGCTGCGCGAAACGCAAGGCTTGCTCCGCTTTGGTGGACGCGGATATCGATTCCATTACCGGCTGCCGCATCTCTGGCCTTTCTCATAGTATTTTGCAGCCTTCTCTTCGCGCCGATCGTTGCTTCGGAAAAAGATAATTCGGCCAAGCCACCTGCCGAGGCGATTACAAATATCCCTCCAGAAATCCAAAAACAGCTCGAGTTGTATCGCTAGGAGCGACTTCTATGGAAGAAGAGAAGACAATTATTATTGAGATCCGCCAGGAAGTTGCAGTCATGCTTTTGTTTCTTGCCGCCGGTGTTTTACTGGTTTACGCTGCATATTCCGTTCCCCACAGATCACCGGAACTTTGGCCCGCCCTGAATGCGGGAGGGTTGGCGACTGCAGTCTATCTCATCGCACTTTTGTTCTACATACTACGTAAACCGCTCCCAACAAAGGTTCGCACAATCGCGGCGGTGATCGCATTTGTGGTCATGAGTTCCACAGCTTTTGCGTGGATTCGGTTTCAAGAACAAACACGGTGGCAGGCTGATCAAATGTCAAGAATCCGCGGTCTTATCGACCAGGGCGTTCGCGAATCAACGATGCCAAGATACCTTCTGGTTACCCTGGATTCATTCTACCATCAGCCGAAAGGGAAGCGCAAAACGCTTGGAGAGGTCTTTCAACAATTGAACAACAACGCGGTCGTGGGGACAAACATCTATACCCCGCAATTTACGAACGACCCGTTCAAGATCTGCGTCAGGACTCTGGCGGCAGATAGGATTGTGATCGTTTCCGCCGCGCCTGTTTCCAAGGGTCGGGATCCGCGATTCAACAACTACGATGGAAGAATCGGAATGTGTCAGGATCAATACACTCTTACAGAGAGGGGCATCACCCATGAATCCGAAAACTGAGGTTGATTCACCGGCACGCATTGGGAACTCCAATCAGTTCGGGCGCGGATTTCTTTCCACGATGTCGTTGTTGACATTTGTTGTACTCGTCGCCATTGTTTCCGTCGAGCATTCACGACAATCACTCGCGACAGCATTCGATGAAGGATATGGCCGTGCATGGACCATCTTTCCCTGGATTGTCGCGGGTGGAAGAACGATCGCCAATGGATTGCGGGCGTTCAGTGGTGAACCGCTCAATATTCCCTCCAACACGGCACAATTGACTGCCCTTGCCAGTCTTTTGCTTGGTTTTGTCATTTGCCCGACTGTTTACCTTTTTCGGTGGCGTGATCGACATCTCAGGAACGTTGCGACTTCAACCCATGAACATCTCACTCTCCCCGGGTTATTCTTCAACTATTTCACCATAGTTACTCTGTTCCTCTGCATCGCTATTGTCCCGGTTGCGACATTTGGAGAATTCGTACGGTCTTCAATCAGAAGCGCTCAGGCAGTGCAGACAAACAAGGACAACATGATCAATGATCTAGATGCCATTGTGGTGGATCTTCAACAGTACCGGATACTCCCAAAATCTCTTGGTGGGGGAGACGGCAGCTGCATCGGCTACAACCTTGCTCCCGGGTTTGCACAGACACGCAATGGAGTGTATTCGATCACGGTTGAAAAGGAGAAAGCCGTAATCGTCGGGCGATCGTTGTTGTTTCCGTCTTCGTCAATCAAGGTGGAGTTGGACGCCAAAGGTCTGGAGCTTCGACAGGCGAAAGCTGGGATGGTGCATGGCGGACCCTGGCATTGGATGTATGAGGGCAAATTCCTGTAATTGCAGTCGGGTTGTGATGGATATTAGCGTGCTCACTCAGAGAAGGAGTTCGAAATGAACGGTGGGAATATGTACGGAAGTCTCGTCAGCATACGTTGGCAATGGCTCCTTGTATCGTTTTGTTCGCTTGTCCTCTACCACTTGCTTCCCTCGTATATCTTGCTTTCTCCGCAACCCTTCCTGGGGTTCCGGAGAATGTGGACAATCGCCGCGTGGCTCGTTGTGGGTATCGCTGCGGTGTCGTATTATGTCTCACAACGTTCTTCAAAACCAACAATTGTCGAACCAGCAATTGCTTCAACACTCTATTCGCTCCTAATGATTGTGTATCTACCTGCTCCTGAGAGTGCACCTGTCTACTACAGACATCTTTCCTTTCTGCCTGTGCCACTGATCCTGTCATTTGTCACGGCATTTACGAGCGCCGGAATTGGCGTTTGGCTCAAAGCACGGAAGACTACTCTCGGGCTAGACACTTGAGGCGACGTTCGCTCAGTGCGCGCTGCCGGAATAATTCAAAATTCCCTGTGTGTTGTCCAGCTCGACGTGCCGATCGAATGAATGAAAGCCTCTCCTCCCTGGACTCCGATTCCCATGCCGAGTCCGATCAAGAGTCCGTCAACGAAATTGTCGCGGAAGACGGCGGCCGGCATGGAGGACACGTTTTGGATGATGCCGACAAGAAGAGTGAGGAGAACGAACATTGTCCCGTTGACAATTCCGACGATGACAAATTTGCCCCAGTGGAACGCCGCCAGCTTTCGCTCGAACAGGAACGCCAGCCAGACCACCGGTAAATTGACTCCGAAGGACCAGACAACAGAATTTACCGTCGGCATCCAGGCAGACGCCACGATGAATTGGACCGCACTAACAGTCACGGCCGCAGTGATGGTATTTGAAAGTCCTCGAACGTGGTAGAATGCGAAGATGAATGCGCCGCTGGTTCCGAAGGCGACATAAGCAAATTCTGCTCCTTTGGGATCGAACATATTGCTGCCGTGCATCATAAGTCCGAGTGTCATGCTGCCGGCAAGGCCAATGACGGTGATCAGGGCAAGTTTCCACAGAAGCGATAAGAAGTCTTTCATACATGCCTCCTCCAGGGATTGAAACCCCGTGGATCATTTACTCATGCACGAAGTGAGGGATACGAGAAGCTGAAGCAGGAAGTAATTTGAATGCCCGCTGAGGACGGGTTTACGAGTTATGATCGACCCTGGAATTATCGACCGCTCTTCTTTCGAAGTCGGGTCCATACTTCCTCCGTGGTGGGAATCCGCAAGCGCGAAATAAAAAAACAACGCTGCTTACGTATTCATTATTGGGACGACGGAAATATAGAGACCCAACGGGCCAATATCAACACGGATTGGGTGATTCTGAAGAGTTTGGCATCGGGGGGCGATTACAGCGGCATTCTCGCCTATCGCAAAATTGCGAAACGTGGGGGCAAAAAGAAGACCAAATGTCATGGATGATCTACGTTCTCCGCCTTTTGCAGAGCCTCAAAATACTTGCGAATCAATTCCTGGTAATCCCGGGAATACCCCTGTTCCAACGCTTTCAGAAGATCCTCCCGGAGTTTGTCGCTTGCGTTGAGATCTTGTTGTCTCAGCTCATCCGGATTCTTGCCGACGATTCTTGTGCCTGTCTGGGATTTTCGTTTCTTTTCATAATCCCGTTCGTTCATCGACTTTGAGGCATCGAGAAGCCTCGAGAGAATTCGTTCCTGTTTTCTGATCGTTTCGGGACTCACATTGTTCTGCTGTAAATTCGTGACAACCTCTTTCATTTCCTCGCTGATCTTGCCCAGATCCCCCAGCAATTTCTGCTGTTCCTGGCTCGCCTGGGCTTCCTTGTTCAGCTGGTCGAGGGATTTTCTGATTGCTTCCTGCTCCTGGCCAAGTCTCCCTGCCTCCGCCGCCTGTTCCATCGACATCCCGGATCCCAGCTGTTCGGATTTCAGATTGAGACCCATCTGACGACCTGCCAGCATTTGAAGCTGTTGCAGCAAGCCCCCCATTCCCCCTTCCGACCCCTGCATCATCGCTTGCAGCGCGTTTTGCACCTGCACGGCTCCTTTGTTCAGCGAACTCATGGCCATTTCCTGCTCCTGCGACGCGGTCGAGCCATTCCTGATGTCCAGATCTTTCATGGCATTCTGCATCCTCGCCATGGCTTCTCCGATTGCTTTGCCCATCTCAGGCGTCACTGCAAAGGAACGCTTCGATAACTCGTTGAGACCGGTGACAACATTTCCAAGATCCTGCGCTGCCTGCAACTGGTCCTCCGCATTTTGTCGGAGCTGTGGCGAATTCGGGGCGGCCCGCTGGGACTGCTGCTTGAGCGCTTCTTCTCGTTTTGATAATTCAAGCAGATCATCAGTTGCTTTCCTCAGCTGATTCAAGACGTGTTGCGCTTGTTGTTGCAGCATCTGCTGCTGTAGCGCATCCATCTGTTCCGAGAACTTCTGCAGGCTCTCCTGGATTTTTTGCTGTGACTGACGGACCTGCGAATTCTGACCTTGCCGCATTTGCTGGGCTGTACTTTTCATCTGGTCGCCCAGATTCTCCTGCTGCAATTGTTTGTTCATCTCATTGAGCTTGTCAAGAGGCATCTCGGTGAAGAATTCCTCCATCCGCTTTGCCAGTTCCGACGAGGCATTTTCAAGACCCTGCTCCTTTCGCGTCAGATCCTCCTGCCTGGCCGCCAATTCGTTCTGTTTTTCCTGGTCGTTCGATTGCTTTGTGCCCTCCTCCGTCAATTCTTTCTGTAATTGTTCCAGTTCCTGGGCACGTTTCTTCACCTCATCCACTTTCTGTTCTATCTGGATCCGCTTTAGCAATTCCATTGTCCGCTCAATCCCCTGCCGGAACTGCTCCTCGGAAAATGTCATCTGCTTCATTGCCTGCTGGAGCTGTTCTTTGCTGACGTTCTGCATCGATTGCTGCATTTGTTTGAGCGCCTGCTGCAACTCGGATGAATTCAATTCCTGGAACAGCTGTTGAAGTTCGAGGTATTTTTCCATCGTCTCCTTTGAAAGCACCTTCTGCTGGTCCATTTTCTGGACCATGTCATCAAGCTGTTTTTGCACGTTCTGAAGGCTGGCCTGGATGTCCTGATATTTCTTGGTCATCGCTTCCATTTTCTTCTGTTGCTGCCAGTCGATGTCTTTGTTCTGCTTGATGTCTGCATTGATGGACTCAATATCTTCTTTCAGCGATTTTGCATCCTCCAGTGCCTGTTTCATCTCTGCAATGGACTGCTCGTGCCCCTTGTTGACGTCCGTGAAGACTTCCTGGAGGGAAGGCAGACGGAGAAGATAGAGATTGCTCTTGGCTGACTTCGGACCTTTCACCGTATCGTTGTCATAGATTTCTGCAAAGTATTCCACGACATCCTCAGGGACGAGGCTGAGTTTCGACAGATCCCATTGATACGGAGCTTCCAGTTCAGTCTGCCCGCTTTGCGGAAAGGCGACCCGAAGGTAGGTATAGTCCTGTTGAGCTCCTGCGAAGCGTGAGTGGATCAGCCGGTACCCCAGCCGCAGTTGCGTGAATCCGAAATCATCTTCGGCGTGGATCAATATTTGCATCGATTGGTCGCCGGCAATATCCAGATTTCTTCCCGGCTGGACAATCGCCACCGTCGGCCATACATCCGGAATCACTTTAAGGTTGTACTGCACGGGGTCAACGTTCGTAAGACCGTCCCTGTCGGCAATACCGATGTGATAAGAACCGTCGTCGTGCAACTCAAAACCACCGGAAAATTTGTCGCCGGCAATCGTTAATCTCGTGACGGAATCTCTGCCAAAGATGATTTCAGCGCCGGTGATTTCCTTGCTGGCGGAACCTTTGATTGAGACGCGGGTTCCGGCAAGGGCTGTGACATCGCCGGAGAAGTCATCCTGGACTCGTGCGGGAAGCCGGCAATAGGCGGGAAAATCAAGTCGCACGCGCAACGAGCGGAGGATGGGCCTGTCCAGTACGTTCAATGTATACCGTTGACTCTGAACATCGGAAGCCCGGACATAATATTCCGTCGTTGCCCTGACATTCTGAAACGTGCTGCGATAGACGCCGACGGAATCTTGTTTCATGGATTGCTGATCGAAGCGATCCTGCCCTTGAATCCTGTACAGAAGGTCGATGGAAGCCGGCAGGAATTCGAAGCGATCCGGGGAAGACAATTGCACTCTGATCTTCACTTCCTCACCTTTCACGACCTCCTTGTTTCCCGGCGAGACGTTGAACAAATATTTCGGAGGGGGGACAAATTCCGTGTTGAAATGCGCAAGCCTGAAATAGGCTCCCGGAATCGAAGCCGGGAACACGACAAAGAGCAACACCGCCGCCGATGCACTCGCAGTAAACCACCTTCTCCGCTTCGCTACCGCCGATTCATCGACCGATCTGTTGAAATCAATTGTTTTGACAAGGTCGGCAAGGTCCTTGAATGACGCATCGAGCAATTCCATCGAATAGAGCGAAGTGCCCGTTGCGGCTTCCTGCTGCAACTGGAGAAAGTTCGTCAGCCTGTCCCGGATGCCGGGAAAATAATCGCCAACACGTCTTGCAATCAGGGTGTCATCGCCAGCGAAGAGAATCCCCGCAAGTCTCAGCAACGGAAGGAGAATGTACCATACGGCGAAACCAACAAGTGCCGCCCCAGCCACGACAACGACTATCGTGCGGACGGCCGAGTTAAAGTGGAGAAGCAATTCCACAAATGCCAGGAAACTCATCGAAGCAATCAGCACGGAGAGAAACAGGAACGCGTTTGCTTTCACTTCCGTCTTGTGGAAATGACGGCCTGTCTCGTGAAGACGCCGGGAAATATCGTGCGCTATGGTTGAAGAAGGAGACATCAACGAATGGCCATTTCTCTGTGACTTGTCAACGCATCAGCGGAGTGCGGAAAGACTCTTTAACTCTGCATATGAACTTACCTCAGCCGCGGTCTTCTATAACTACTCCCTTCAATGACTCAACGCCCAGACAACAATGTTTGTTCCGAACCGCAGTGCTTCCTGCCGAACGGGCTCCGGATCATTGTGAACTTCGGGGTCGTCCCATCCATCGCTCGGGTTTGACTCGTACGTGTAATAGACGACAAGTCGCCCTTTATAGAATATCCCAAATCCCTGCGGCGGTTTTCCGTCATGCTCGTGAGTCTTTGGAACGCCGTTCGGGAACTCAAATTGACAATGGTATAGACCGTAACTAAACGGCAATTCGACAAGGTTTTGATCGGGAAAGACTTTCTTGATTTCCCGGCGAAACGCGGCATCCATGCCGTAATCATCGTCGGCGTAGAGGAATCCGCCGTTTATCAGAAATGTGCGGAGACGTTGAACTTCAAAGTCGGAGAATGAAATATTTCCGTGTCCCGTAATGAAAAGGAATGAATACGAGAACAACCTGTCGCTTGAAAGGTCCACAAACTCATAGCGCGGATCGACATCAATATTGGTATATTGCCGGACAAATTTCAAAAGGTTTGGTTCTTCCGTCGGATCGTTGTACCAATCCCCTCCTCCGGCATACTTGAGCCGCGCGATCCGGAATTGGCTCTCATCCTGCGGCTGCGCATAAGTCAGTCCGGAAACGAGGAGCACGGCAAGGAGAATCGGCAATTTCATAGAGTCAAGGTAGAAAAAGGAGGAACGAGATTCAACGTGCCCTGCACGCCACGCGGCTGCAATATTAGTCCAATTTCACCCGACCGCCTCTTGACAAGTCCGGGATTTTTCTTATATTGAATACAGAGAGTAACAACAGTTCTTTCAAAGTTTCTTTGCTCTTATCAAGAACGGTCGAGGGATCAGGCCCTATGACACCGTAGCAACCGATTCTGCAGCCTCGCAGAATGTCAGGTGCTAACTCCTGCCCGCCAGCAGTCTGGTGGGAAAGATGAGTGGAAGAAGGATACGATGACCTTGTAGCCTCTTCTGTTCATCAGAAGAGGCTTTTTCATTTTGTGCATTCACTCACAACTCAACAAGGTGTCGTATGCTTCCCGTTAACATCGCTTACCTTGCATTCGTCCCGCCAGATGCCCGCAGCGCCGTGATTTCCTCGCTGTCCGTCGTTCTGATTGGTGTGACTCCGTTGTGTGTCTCACTCCCGAATACACGTTTCTTCAATCACACAATCATAACAATCACAAAAGGAGCACAGCGATGAGCACCAACGGAAAGCAACGCCACTACCGCTTCGAGACGCTGCAGTTGCACGCGGGACAGAAGCCCGACCCTACAACAAATTCGCGGGCCGTCCCGATCTACCAGACAACCTCGTTCAATTTCAACAACGCCGGGCACGCAGCATCTCTCTTCGCTTTGAAGGAATTCGGCAATATCTATACGAGAATCATGAATCCGACCAGTGCCGTGTTTGAAGAGCGTATCGCGGCCCTGGAAGGCGGAGTCGGAGCGCTGGCCGTTTCGTCGGGACAAGCGGCGCAGTTCACGACAATCTCAACCATCGCACAGGCAGGCGAAAACATCGTTTCCACCAGTCTCTTGTACGGAGGTACCTACAACCAGTTCAAAGTCACTCTTCCCCGGCTTGGCATCAACGTGAAATTCGTCGACGGAGACTCGCCGGAGGATTTTCGCAGACTCATCGACAAGAAAACGAAGGCGCTCTATGTCGAATCGATCGGAAATCCGCGGCTAAACATTCCGGATTTTGAGTCGATCGCACGGGTGGCGCACGAAAACGGAATCCCCCTCATCGTTGACAATACGTTTGGTGCCGGAGGATATTTATGCCGACCGATCGAGTACGGGGCGGATATTGTTGTCCATTCAGCGACAAAGTGGATTGGTGGTCACGGAACATCCATCGGCGGTGTTATTGTCGATTCTGGGAAATTCAACTGGGGAAACGGCAATTTTCCCGTATTTACGGAACCGAGTCCCGGTTATCACGGTCTCAAGTTCTGGGAAGTATTCGGCAGCGGCAGTCAATTTGGGAATATTGCGTTTATCATCCGTGCCCGGGTGGAACAGCTCCGTGACATCGGCGCTTGCCTGAGCCCGTTCAATTCTTTCCTTTTTCTCCAGGGACTTGAAACGCTTTCAATCCGTGTTGAACGACATTGCGAAAACGCGCTCAAGCTGGCTCAATGGCTGAAGAAACATCCCCTTGTGAGCTGGGTTTCATATCCCGGTCTGCCGGATCATCCCTACCATGCCAGTGCGAAGAAGTACCTGAGGCCGGGCCAGTTCGGCGGCATCATCGTCTTCGGAATCAAGGGAGGGATTGATGCCGGACGGTTGTTCATCGACAACCTGCAGCTCTCCAGTCTCTTGGCAAACGTCGGCGATGCCAAAACGCTCGTCATCCATCCGGCTTCGACGACACATCAGCAACTTTCGGATCAGGAACAACAGGAATCCGGTGTGACTCCGGACCTGGTCCGTGTCTCTGTCGGACTCGAGCACATCGATGACATCATCGAAGACTTCGAGATTGCCTTGAGTCGCACCGAAAGGAAGGTACCGGTATCGTGAGGAAAGAAGTCGAACTCTTATCTCAGCAAAAGAACAATCACGCCTCGACGGATGGAACTGCGTCCGTCGGGCCGGTTGCCGGTCAGTTGTTGGAGATAACCACACCATTTCTGCTTGAAGGGGGCGCAACCCTGCGGCCTGTCCACGTTGCGTACGAGACCTATGGGACGTTGAATCGTGAAGGGACAAACGCGATTCTTGTTTGTCACGCGTTAACGGGTGACGCTCACGCCGCAGGAACTGATGCGAAGGGCCGTCCCGGCTGGTGGGATGGAATCATCGGCAAGGGAAAAGGTCTCGACACCGACAGGTTCTTCGTGGTGAGCTCGAATTTCCTCGGGAGTTGCTACGGCACAACGGGACCGACGAGTGTCAACCCGGAAACCGGAGTGCCGTATGGAAAATCGTTTCCGGCATTCTCCGTCCGGGACATGGTGAAGCTGCAGTATCTTCTCTTACAGCAACTCGGGGTTAGTCGACTCGCTTCGATTGCCGGAGGTTCGCTCGGCGGAATGCAGGTGCTGGAATGGGCCTTGATGTACCCGGATTTCGTCGAGACCATTGTTCCGATCGCAACCTCGGCGCAGCACTCAGCCTGGTGCATCGGCCTCAATGAAGTTGCCCGGCTTGCCATCGAGAATGATTTTGCGGAGGCCGAAGAAGGCGGTCATCGGCAACCGGACCGTGGACTCGCTCTTGCCCGAATGATTGCCATCATTTCATACAGGAGCCGGCAGTCGTTCGAGCAACGGTTCGGTCGGACGCAAACTTCGAACGGTGACTCACTTCAATCGCAATTTGAGGTTGAAAGCTATTTGCATCACCAGGGAGCAAAGCTGGTCCAACGTTTCGACGCAAACACTTATCTTGGTATTACGCGTGCAATGGATCATCACGATGTCGGGCGTAACCGGGGAGGGGTGGAACAGGCGTTGAGTTGCGTTGAAGCCCGGGCTTTGTGTATCGGGATTGATTCGGATGTTCTGTATCCGGTCGTTGAACAGGGTGAAATTGCCGCGCGCATTCCGAAGGCACGTTATGCTGAAATCAAGTCAGTCCACGGTCACGATGCATTCCTGATTGAGTTCGACCAGTTGAATTATCTGATTCGGGATTTTCTCAAGGAGGTGAAGTAGGCCATGATCTCATTGGAAAACAAAGTTAGCATCATTACCGGAGGATCCCGCGGAATCGGTGCAGCCACTGCTCTCTTGCTTGCGAAAGCAGGATCAGACATTGCGATCAATTACGTCGAAAACGGCGCAAGGGCAGGTGCCGTGGTGGAAGGCGTGAAGAAAGCCGGGAGAAGAATTGTCACGCATCAGGGAAATGTCGGGACTGGCTCCATAGCAGCCGATTTCGTCGGGAAGGCCGTTGCCGAGTTTGGCAAGATCGACATTGTTGTCAACAACGCGGGGATCTGGACGCTCGGAGAAATTGGTTCCACTCCGGAAAAGGTGTGGGATGAAACGCTCGATATCAACCTTAAGGGCGTTTTCAACATATGCAACGCCGTTGTTCCTGTGCTGAAGAAGAATGGCGGTGGCAGAATCATCAATATTTCATCCACTGCAGGCCAGCGGGGAGAAGCATTCCACGCCCACTACGCGGCATCCAAGGGGGGTGTGCTCGCTTTTACGAAATCGTTGTCGACCGAGCTGGCGCCGTATCGTATCCTCGTCAATTCTGTCGCCCCCGGATGGGTCGACACGGAAATGAATGATGAGGTCTTCTCCAATCAAGCATTCCGTGAACAGGTCATCAACACGATCCCGCTGGGGAAAATTGCGACTGCAGAAGATGTTGCGGGTGCCGTTCTCTTTCTGGCCTCTGACCTTGCAGGACATATTACGGGCGCAACGATCAGCGTAAATGGTGGAAGCGTACTCAATTGAGGGACTTCGGGGATAAAAAAACTCCGACTGATCGGGCCTGATCTGCCGGAGTTTTTGGTACCCACCGTGATAGAATTGTAAAGCGATGAAGCCTGATTAGTCCATGATTTTTCTGAGAAACGCGGGTTTCTCAGAATCGGACTTGTCGATCTTCTCTTTCTCCTGTGCTGCTTCGCGGTTCGGATTGAGCGAAATTTCGATTCCGCGCCGGACAAACGCCGGCTCATCCATTTTTTGCAGATCAACCGGTCCGGAAGGAACACGGCTCATCAGACTCGCCGTGGCGCGCGGAGCCTGCTTCACCGGGACGGCTTTCTTGTTGAACCCAGTCGCGACGACCGTTACCATGATATTATCGTTCATGGAATCGTCGATAACGGTTCCAAAGATGATCTCCGCCTCCTCGCCGGCTGCCTGATGAATGATCCCCGTCGCTTCATCGACTTCCCACATCGACATACTGCTGCTGCCGGTGATATTGATGAGGATTCCCTGTGCGCCGGCAATGGAAATTCCTTCGAGAAGAGGGTGTGAAATCGCGGCATTCGCCGCCTCGATCGCCCTGTTCTCCCCGCTCGAAATACCGGTACCCATCAGCGCGTCTCCCATCTCCCGCATGATCCTGCGGACGTCCGCAAAATCGACGTTGATGAGACCGGGAACGGTGATGATCTCCGAAATCCCGCGCGTTGCGTTGTGAAGCACCTTGTTGCAGATTTCGAATGCTTCCGTTACGCTCGTGCGCCTGTCGATGATTTCGAGAAGCTTCTGATTCGGAATGACGATCAGCGTATCGACCTGCTTCTTTAGTTCCTCGAGACCCTGGTCGGCCTGGGACATCCGCTTCTTCCCCTCGCTGTTGAACGGCTTGGTAACAATTCCGACGACGAGGGCTCCAAGACTTTTTGCAATGCTCGCGACCATGGGAGCGCCGCCTGTCCCGGTACCGCCCCCCATGCCTGCCGTGATGAACACCATATCGCAGCCGCCGAGAGCGCGTGCAATCTCTTCGCGATCTTCCTCCACCGCCCGGAATCCAATGGAAGGATCAGCCCCTGCGCCGAGCCCCCTCGTGAGGTTCTTGCCGATCTGGATCTTCTGCTGGGCGTTGTTGCGTTCGAGCGCCTGCAAATCGGTGTTGATGGCAACAAAGTCGACGCCGACAAGACCTTTGTCGATCATGCTGTTGAGCGCGTTTCCTCCGCCACCGCCAACACCGACAACGCGGATTTTAGCTCCACGGCCCGTACCCATGTCAAGTTCTATCACGGTAATCCTCCTTATATGTTATGGTTGGTGGGTATTGTTGATAATTTCTTGAGTTCATCGTTGATCACAGTTCATCGAACCACGTCTTCATTCTGTTAAAAATGCTTTTCACTGAACCTTTTCCTTTTCCCTCCGGAAGCGCTGCGGCAATGTTCGAGCGATCCCGGTGTCTCAGCTCGTGCATCACCAGGCCGACCCCGGTCGCGTAAATCGGGTTTTCTATTTCGTGAACCAGGCCCGCCCCGAATCCCGTCGGAATCCCGATCTTCACCGGCATCCCGAGAACCTGCTTCGCGAGTTCCGCCGTCCCCTTGATCAACGAGCCGCCTCCCGTCAGTACAGCGCCCGCGGAAAGATGCTTGGAATATCCGGATCGCTTGATCTCGATCGCAGCACATTCGAGGATCTCTTCCATTCTTGGCTGGATCACTTTGCAGAGAAGAAGCTTGTCGATTTCCATCGGAGGCCGTCCTCCCACACCCGGAAGCATGATCGGCTGATTGTCGATGACGGCCGGTTCGTAGGCAAAGCCGAATTCACATTTGATGCGCTCGGCCTGATCGGTGAGTATCCCGAACCCTTTCCGGATATCGTCCGTCACCTTGGTTCCGGCGATGCCGATGACTGCCGTGTGCCGGATTGTTTTTTCTTCGAAGACGGCGAGGTCCGTCGTACCTCCGCCGATATCAAGCAACGCCACACCGACTTCCCGCTCGGCATCGTCGAGGACCGCGTAGCTGGAGGCAATCGGTTCGAGGACCATGTCGTTCACCTGCAGCCCGGCCCGTTGGACGCACTTGTAGATGTTCTGCGCCGCGGTAACAAGCCCGGTGATGATATGGACATTCGCTTCCATCCGTACGCCCGACATTCCGACCGGGTCATAGATACCGTCCTGGCCGTCGACGATGAACTGCTGGGGGATCACGTGGATGATTTTGCGGTCGAGCGGAAGTGCGAGCCTCTTGGTGTCTTCGATCAGTCGGTCGACGTCTTCCTGCTTGATCTCGTTATCCGGCCTGCTGATGGCGATGACACCGCGGCTTTGAAAGCTCTGAATATGATCGCCGGCAATCCCGACCGTGACGACATCAATCTTCACACCGGACTGTGCTTCAGCATCCTGGACGGCAGTCTGGATCGAACGAATAGTCTTGTCGACATTTGTCACGACTCCGCGCGTCAGTCCTTCGGAATGGCTTTTTCCTATTCCCAGAATCTTCAGTTTTCCGGGGTGTTGCTCGTCGGGAGAGGCAACAATGGCACAAACCTTTGTCGTCCCGATATCCAATCCTACAGCAATTGTTGGTTCCATATCCATCCTTTATCGGTTCATTACATCGTTCTCGTTCTGATCGCCTGCGTCGACCAGCGCGCGACAATCTGATCGTCAAATCTCAAATCGACATACTGCAGGTCTTGCAGTCCCCGTTCCCGGATAACCTGATTCCAAAACTCATTCAGTCTGACAAGTTTGTCTGCGATGTTTCCTTCTCCAACGATTACGGGTACTCCCCCTTCCGCGGTATAGACCACCAGGTCGCTGTCGGCACGAACCTGAACTTCCGAAATCAAATGGTAGAGCTCGCTGTTGACCAGTTTTGCCGCCCGCAGAATCCTGAGAGCTGCAAAAGCATTCGAATCCCGCACGACACTGCCGTAGGAAAGCGAGGTACCTACATTAAGTCCGCTCAGGACAGGAAGGTCGAACAACGCCTTCGAGATCGAACGCGGCAGGACAACGCCGTCCTCATCCAGATAAACGATTTCGGAACGGTTTACAAGGGCAATCGGCGTCCGCTCCACCACCGTGAGCTCAATCGTCGATGGCAGATTCCGCCCGACGATCGCCTCTTTGACATAGCAATGCGTCAGAAGATTCTTCTGGATCGCTTTCAGGTCGACATCATAGATCGACACACCGCGTTTCACCTGGGCCAGCTGGAAGAGCTCGTTGGCTTCGACGATTCGGTTGCCTTGAAGGGTCACTCGTGTCACTTTCAGACTTGACTTCCAGAAGTTAGCGAAGACAATGAGTCCGGCGAAGGCAACCAGCAGCCCCAGGAGACCGTATTTTTTTGCACGCGAGCCGCTCACGAGGTTTGACCATTCAATTCGTGCTGGAAACCCAGGAACTTCACTTCGAATTCCAGTTGAATACCGGAATTCTGATACACCGTTCGTTGGGCAAGCTCAAGGAGCTGCACGATATCAGTTGCTTTTGCTGCTCCAAGGTTGACGATAAAATTTGCGTGCTTCTCCGAAATCTGTGCATTCCCGATTCGCTTTCCCTTGAGCCCGGCCTGTTCAATAAGTTTCGCTGCAAAGGTGTTGGGCGGATTCTTGAACATGCTCCCGGAGTTCGGCAGTTCGAGGGGCTGCGTTTCATTCCGTTTCAGAATGAGTTCACGACGGCGCTTCGAAAGTTCCTCCTTGTTTCCCTTCGGGAGCCTGAACGTTGCACTCAGCACAACGTCTTGCTCGAACGCTGAATGCCGGTACGCAAAATCTGACTCCTCCTTTGAGAACTTCTTGATCGCACAGTCGCGCAACGCCTCGACCTCTGTAACGAAATTCGAGATTTCGCCGCCGTGGGCGCCGGCATTCATCACGATGGCTCCGCCGATTGTCCCGGGAATTCCCGCCAGCATTTCCACGCCGGCAAACTCGTGCTGAATGCAGAATTCCACGAATTTCTGGAGCCAGACTCCCGCTTCCGCAACCACACCGTCTCCCTCCAGCCGGAGTGACGACAGCGCCCGTTCGATGTTCACCACCGCTCCCCGAATGCCGTCATCGCTTACAAGGACATTGCTCCCCCGACCAAGCATCACGAATGGGAAACTGTTCTGCCGAAAATAGTTCACGATTTCGACAAGGTCGTTCCGGTCAGCCGGCTCGACATAGTAATCCGCAGCACCGCCGACCTTCATCCACGTGTACCTGGAGAGAGGCTCATTCAGCAGGATCGTGCCGCGAAAGAATTTCTTTATGTCGCTCAACGAAACCATCAGTCAACGCAAAAAGCTGAACTATTCATGATCAACGGATCTTCTTCTGCTTTATCCTTTTTACTTTTCACTTGTTACTTTTCACTTGTTTCAAATACTCTTCGCCGTACTTCCAAATATCACCGGCCCCCATTGTTATGACGATGTCCCCTTTCTTGACAATTTTCTGTAGTAAAGCAGGAACCTTCGTTTTGTCGGGAACATAATTCACATCTTTGTGGCCAAACTGCTTTGCCGCATTTGCAATGAGTTCTCCCGACACTCCCTGGATCGGCTCTTCGCGCGCCGGATAGATATCTGTCACGACCAGGACATCAGACAACAGGAACGCTTTTCCGAAGTCCTCATAGAAATCTCTTGTGCGCGTGAATAAGTGGGGCTGGAATACACACACGACACGCCTTCTCCAGCCCGCTTTTGCTCCTGAGAGAGTCGCCCTGCATTCGGTCGGATGGTGGGCGTAGTCGTCATAAACAGAGATGCCGTCGACTTCGCCTTTGAGCTCCCATCGACGAAAGACACCGGAAAACTTTTCAATTCCCGACTTGATTTTTGCGAACGGGATGCCGAGTTCCAGTCCAACCGTAATCGCAGCCAGGGCATTTTGAACATTGTGTTTTCCGGGAACAAGGAGGGTAACCGATCCCAGGTCCACGCCGTTTTTCACAACGGTGAACAAACTCGAGTTATTCTTGTGATGAATATCGACAGCCTGGATGTCCGCCTGTGGATTCAGGCCGTAGGTCAGGATCTTCTTTTTGCTCATTTTCGGCATGATATCCTGCAAGGCCGGCTCATCGAGACAGAGTACGACAAAACCGTAGAACGGGACTTTGTTGGCAAACTGTATGAACGCTCCTTTGATGTCTTCGAGGTCGCGGTAGCAGTCGAGATGGTCTGTTTCAAGTGTCGTCAGCACGGCAATGGTTGGTGTGATCGACAGGAATGAACGGTCAAATTCGTCCGCTTCAACGACGATAAAATCGCCTTTTCCGAGCCGTGCATTCGTCCCTCCCAGCCCGCTAAGTTTCCCCCCGACGATGACGGTCGGATCCAATCCGCCTTCCATGAGGATCAGGCTGATCATGGAAGTTGTGGTTGTTTTGCCGTGCGTACCGGCAATCCCGATTCCGTATTTCAACCGCATGACTTCTGCGAGCATTTCGGCTCTGCGAACGATCGGGATTTTCCGGCGCTGCGCTTCTGTAACCTCCGGATTGTCGGAGACGACGGCAGAGGAGTACACGAGGGAGTCGACATCGGACGCCACGTGTTCGGGTTTGTGTCCCTCATAGATGACCGCGCCCAGTTTCTTGAGACGGTCGGTGACTTCAGAGAGAGCCCGATCCGAACCGCTCACCTTGAAACCCTGGTCGAGAAGAATCTCGGCAATGCCGCTCATGCCAATCCCACCGATACCGACGAAATGAATTTTTTTGATAGAAGAGAACATATTCTCGTTAACCTTGTTTGCGTCTTCTCATTCCGAATTGCCGTTTCTTTCCTCTCGGCACTTGTAGCGCCAGCCGTTCCATTTCGGCAACAAGTTCGCGGTCACGTTCGTACCGTCCGACCCTGATCCGAAAGAGCCAGCGTCGTCCGCGGACTTTAAAAATCACGAGCTGGAACCGGCCAGCTGTCTGCACGGTCAGCTCGCGGCCAATGTGCATCCACTCGATGTCCGTCATGGAGATCTCCCGCTCACGGGAACGGGAATGAAAAACAATCTTGTTTTCGTCGATGATCAGTTTCCGGTTCCGATAAATATTGAGGAACAGCGTCACCAGAGAAATCAGAAAGAAAATGATGAAGATAAAAACAATCGGGTCGTTGAATACAAAACTGAACTGATTTTCAATGAAGCTTCCGCGTATCCCCGCATACAACACGAGTGCAGACAGATAGATCAGCGTCTGCTGATAGTAGAAATCGAGCTTGTATTTGAATTCCTTCCTCATCCCATTACGCCGTCATCATATCAAGGATTTTTGCTGCAATAACGGATCCTGCATCCGGTTTTCCAAGCGATTTGCTTGCCGCCGACATTGAAGCTCGTCTCGCACGATCACCCAACAACTCAAGAATCGCCGATTCCAATTTCTGTTCTAGTTCGTTATCTGGTACGAGAACCGCAGCGCCCACATCAGCCAGCGTTTTTGCGTTGAGCGTTTGATGATCCGCCGCTGCGTGCGGAAACGGCACCAGAATAGCCGGCTTTCCGATCCGGGTCAATTCTGCAATCGTGGTTGCACCGGAGCGACAGACGACGATATCGGCCGCCGCATAAGCGAGCTCCATCCGGTCGATATAGCTTCCAATCCAACCGATGTTCCTTTCTCCAATTGCCGACTTGATCCTTGCTTCGTCCGTCAAACCAGTCTGCCAGATCAGCTGGACGTTCTGGTTCTTCAGGGTTTCTGCGATGTTCAACAATGCACTGTTGATCGATGCGGCACCGAGACTGCCGCCAAACACAAAGACCGTTTTCTTCGCCGCATCCAACCCGAAGAACCCGAGCGCCGATTCCGTCGTCACACCGTCGAGCGAAGCCCGGGTTGGGGTACCGACGAGTTCCACGGTCGCGGTGCGCTTGAGCCAGAGGTTTGTCGCCGCAAATGCGGTGAACACTGTTGTCGCACGCCCTGCGAGCAGCCTTGTCGTGACCCCGGGATAACTGTTTGATTCGTGAATCACCGTAGGAATCCGCAGAAGCGAAGCTGCAAGAATCACCGGTGCACACACATACCCTCCGGTGCCAAGAACAACATTCGGCCGGTACCTTGCTATGAGAAAGAACGACTGAAACAGCGATACCACAACTTTCAACGGCAGGAGGAAGTTTTGCATTCTCATGCCACGGTGGAATCCGCTGACCCAAATGGTGGTAAAAGCATAGCCACGTTCGGGAACGACGCGCGCTTCGATCTTGTCTCTTGTGCCGACAAAGAGAATATTCGCATCGGCGCGGCGCTTCCGGATCTCGTCAGCAATGGCAAGGGCCGGATAGAGATGACCTCCGGTCCCGCCGCCCGCAATGAGAATATTGATTTTCTTTTCGGACACATTCTTTCAAATTCGGTTTAGTAGATCTTCCCTGCGTTCGACCCGGAAGTATCCGGCATCACAACCGTTTCGGCCATGTTCTGCAGCCTCGGGTGCATATCCGTCCGCGACGAGATATTGAGCAGGATGCCGACGGCGAACGACGTGAACAGCAAGGAAGAGCCGCCGTAGCTCACAAACGGCATCGGCAGCCCCGTCGTCGGCAGAATACCGAGCGTCACACCCGCATTCACCAGGGCATACAGTGTCACCGTGCTCGTGATGGCAATCGCAAGCAGACGCGAGAATTCATCCTTGGCATTTTTGGCGATCTTGAATCCGCGCAACATGATGAACAGGAAGAGAGACAGGAAAAAAATCGTTCCGATGAAACCATATTCCTCTCCCACAATCGAGAACACAAAGTCGCCGTACGACTCCGGCAGGAAAAAATCACGTTGCTTGCTTTCTCCCGGACCGACACCAAAGATGCCGCCGTTGCCGAATCCGATAATTCCCTGCCAGAGCTGATAGTTGATCTTTCCTGATTTTCCGCCGATGAACGACCGGATACGCTCCATCCTGTACGTGGCACTCACCATATACAATCCCACCACCGGAAGGATTGCGGCTCCCGTTGCCAGGAGATGGAGCAGACGCGCCCGGCTGACAAAGAGCATGACACAGCTGAGAAGGATGATCATCATGCCGGCGCTGAAATTGGGTTGAGCCATGACGAGACCGACCACGGCACCGATCCAGATCATCATCGGCATCAGTCCCTTTTTGAAATCTTTGATCGCTTCGCCCTTGATCGAAATCAGGGCACACAGGTGAAACAAAAGCGCAAATTTTGCAAATTCCGACGGCTGCAGACCGAATCCTCCGTAGCGCAACCAGCGCACTGCTCCTTTTGTTTCTCCGCCCAACACGAACGTGATGCCAAGGAGAAGGATCGCAAAAATCAGCGCCGGCTTCGTCAGCTTCTTGAACTTGAGGTAGTTGATATTCATGCCGACAAACAACGCCACGATGCCGAGAAGAATCTTGACGGCGTGGGAACTCAGCAAGTGACTGCTCTGACCAAACTTCGCATACGCCCACGTCGATGATGCGCTGTAGACAACCCCGAGACTGAGAACCATGAGGACGAGCACGGCTGTCAGTGTTGCAAGGTCGATATGGTTGCGACGTATCCGCGTCATATGTTGTTCACGAGTTCCTTGAACACCCGGCCGCGATGTTCATAGTTCTTGAACCAGTCAAACGATGCGCACGCCGGCGACAACAAGACGATATCGCCGCTCGCTGACAGACTCTGTGCCTTACGGACCGCATCGTCCATGGAGTCAGACCGTGTCACGGATGTGACGCTCTTGAACGACGACTCGACCTTGTCAGCGGATTCGCCGATGGCAACAATCGCTTTCACACGGTCCCTGACCAGCTCTGTGAGCCGGCTATAGTCGTTGCCCTTGTCGCGGCCTCCCAGTAGAAGCACAATCGGTGT
>DATDNS010000072.1:0-3608 GCA_036518155.1 Bacteroidota bacterium | reverse complement strand
TCCAAGATACGGCATTCTATTCGACTGTAACAAGTTCACCCGGGAGGAACTCAAATTCACGTACATGATATAGATTGAATCCGAAGGGTGTGATATCCAAGTTCTCAGTCGGACGCGACGAAAGATGTGATGACAATACAACGAGAAGCGGACGTCTGGTCATCGATGCGAGCGTTGGTGATTCCGCCGTCAGCTCGCCTGCCCTGATGTTCTCCATCGGGAGGCAACTGGTTGGTCGGCCAATTCAATTGAACTGCTTCTTAAACTTCTGGAATTCCCTGACGAATTTCTCGAGCGATACTTTTTCCAAATGTGAAGATGCGTCATGGGGTTCTATGTGGATGGCGCCTAAATAAGTCTCGACATCAAATTCCCCGAGGGCTTGGTCAAGGAAAAGAAAAGAGAATTGTTCACGCAGTTCCTGACTAAGCCGATCGTGTCCAAGAAAAACTGTGACGTCGATGTTCGTTGGATTGCATTGATACGAAACCAGGACCGTTTTGGGGGAAATCGTAACAGTATCGATTCGTAGGCTGGAAAGATCGAGCCGACGAGGCCTGAACTTTATGATCCTCCACCGAGGCAGTTGCGGCGCGGCGTTTGCCAAAGATTCGACAGCTGCGAACGCTCTCTTAAGCCCACCAGCGCTAAGAATTAATTCTCTCTGGCCGTTGTTGGGCGAACCTATTTCGAAACATAAATCCGGATCAACCTTGTGAAGACGGCCCAGCAGCCGTGAGAACATTGGATCCTGTGCATCTCTGATCGCATAGAGTGTTTTCTCGTGAACCTGAAACCAACTCCAGAATGTCGCATTTGGATCGTTCGATTGGCGAAAAAGGGGAAAGGGGCCGAGAATCATGGCTTGTGCGTTGATCACACCTGCGCTTGTTGTTGGTTTTGACCGACAATCTCTGCTTAAACTGTCGACGGAGTTACGCAGAAAGTAGACTGCACCGCGTCACACGGGTAAATCTATAAAATTCAGATCGAAAATTGAATATCAGAGGAAGAGTCATTTTGTTGCGTGCCGGTTTAAACTAACAATTCGGGCAAAAAGGTGCAAGAAAGGGAAAAATGAAGACTGGAAAAAGCACATTTTTGATACTGATGCCAATTCGAGGTGCACGTTGTGCGACCGTGCGAAATCGGGCGCGGCTAAGATTTGGCTTGGCCAAAACGAATACGGTTTCCGTCCGGGTCTTTCAAATACATTTCTCGGTTTCCCCACGTTTGGTCGGTGGGTACGAGATCGATGCGAACTTTTTTTTGCACGAGCTCGGCGTACAATGCGTCGACATCATCGACGAATATGAAGGCAACGCTCCCCGACAATCCATCACCGGGAAACGAAGAAACGTGCAGCCACGCGTCGTCGCGCACGAGTCCCATGAAACACGGATCGGGGCTGGTCTCGTCGGAGCGAAAGGAAAATTCCTTCCGGAAACCGAGTTGATGGCAGTAGAAAACTTCTGCTTTGGCAGAATTGCGGACGTGAAGAACGGGGATTGAAGATTTGAACATCGCTCATCTCAAAGAAGATATCGTAGCGCCGGAATCGAATCCGGCGCTACGATGGTGGATTGAATATTCTGCAGGTGAAGTCGCGCGACTTCACCTGCGATTCTTGTTCGCCGATTAACAACCGGCGGGATTTCCTTACTCTACGCCGGCATGGGGAGCGACTTGAGGTCCGCCATTGCCCTTGTCACTTCTTCCTTGGGCATATCGACGTTCTCCAGCTTCCCTGAGAAGTACGCGTCATACGCTCCCATGTCGAAATGCCCGTGTCCGCTCAGATTGAAGAGGATCGTCTTCTTCGTCCCTTCCTTCTTCGCTTTCAATGCCTCATCGATTGCCGCTTTGATCGCGTGTGCAGGTTCCGGGCCGGGGATGATTCCCTCCGTCCGCGCGAATGTTACAGCGGCTTCGAAAACTTCAAGCTGCTTGTACGACCGCGCCTCGATAAGGTTGTCGAGCAGAAGCCGGCTGATGATCGGGGCGACACCGTGATAACGCAAGCCGCCTGCGTGGATAGATGGCGGGACAAACGTGTGACCGAGCGTGTGCATCGGCAGCAACGGCGTCATCTTTGCCGTATCGCCGAAATCGTACCGGTATTCTCCTTTGGTCATCGTGGGGCACGATGCCGGCTCAACGCCGACGCACCGGACCTTTTTGCCCTTGATTTTTTCGCGAACGAACGGGAGAGCGATTCCGCCGAAATTTGAACCGCCGCCAACGCATCCGATGACAATGTCCGGAAACCGCTCGACCTTTTCGAGTTGCTTCAGCGCTTCCTGACCGATGATCGTCTGGTGAAGAAGGACGTGATTCAAAACGCTTCCAAGCGAGTAGTTCGTATCCTTTCGCGTTGCCGCATCTTCCACTGCTTCGCTGATGGCAATGCCGAGGCTTCCCGGCGAATTGGGATCCTGTGCGAGGATTGTTCTTCCGGCATTGGTATCCTTGCTCGGGCTCGCCACAACCTCTCCGCCCCAGACGTGAATCATTGAGCGGCGATACGGTTTCTGTTCGTAACTCACGCGCACCATGTACACCTTGCACTCGAGACCGAAGACGTTGCACGCAAAACTCAAAGCACTCCCCCACTGGCCGGCTCCCGTTTCCGTTGCCAAGCGCTTGATGCCTGCTTGCTTGTTATAGTACGCCTGCGGCAACGCAGTGTTGAGCTTGTGGCTCCCCGCCGGACTCACTCCTTCGTACTTGTAATAAATTTCCGCTGGCGTATCAAGAAATTTTTCAAGATTCAATGCCCGGATGAGCGGAGTGGACCTGTAGGAGTGATAGGCTTCCTGGACTTCTTCGGGAATCTCAATGAAGCGCTCGCGACTGACTTCCTGCTTGATGAGCTCCATCGGAAAGATGGCTGCGAGGTCATCGGGACCGATCGGTTTTGAAGTTCCCGGATGGAGCGGCGGGTCGAGGGGGCGCGGAAGGTCGGCCTGGATATTGTAATACGACGTCGGTAACTCGCGATCCTCGAGCAATATTCTGCGTTGTTTCATGGTTGATCCTCCTGGTTAATGTGATTGTGATCTGCTGAGCAAAAAAAAATCGTGGGGGGAGGCACCCACGATTTTTACGAACAAGACAGAATAAAAAAGGTGGGAACTCCGATTGGCATTCCCACCTATGATTCAGAAACCTATGCGATCAATGCGGTGGAGACGCCGTGTTGCGCCAGAGCCACCACCAATAATTTCCGTTGATTTGCCGGTATTGAGAATTCAGTTTCATTGCACGGACAAACTACAAAAGTTCGCCGGTATTGTCAAGTCCCCCGTAACGATGCCGGGTGGCATCTCTCAGGGCTTTTCGTGCACGACGCCTTCCATCTGTGTGTATCGATCATCTGCCTATCCCAGCCTGTGTGGACAAGCACGGCTTTGTTCCTCAACTTCTTACCCTTGAGCATGTCCGGCTCGATTCGTCGTGTATTCCTTTTTGTTTGCCTGATGACAAGGCTGTTGAGATTTGCGACCGAATCCAATTGAAGTCCCGACAGGTCTTTTCCGTTCACAAAGCGATGGAACGGTGAATCGATGCAGGTGCCGGTGTTGGCGGCCATCTCGATTTTGCCGATG
>DATDNS010000071.1:0-3342 GCA_036518155.1 Bacteroidota bacterium | reverse complement strand
CATCCTCTCCCTCGTCGGCGGAGTCAAATTCCCGACTGGAAGGACCGATGGTCGCGACAGCCAGGGAAATCTACTCGATGCCCACGTCCAGCTTGGGACCGGCTCCGCTGATGCGCTGATGGGGGCGAGTGGTTTTGCGGCAATTGGGCGCACGGCAATAATTCTCAATCTTCTTGCCGGGCTCAGCGGAAAGGGTGCAAACGGTCACCAGTTTGGGAACACTGTGAATTACGATGCAACGGTACGCTATGGAATCTCGCCGGACGATTACGACTCTCCCCAGCTCTTTGCGACGCTCAGTTTCATCGGGGAATTGCGGGGACACGAGCTGCAGGACGGAGTTCTTGACGCGAATTCCGGCGGCAATGTGATGTATGTCTCCCCAGGCCTCCAGCTCTTCATCACTCCGGCCCTGACGTTGGAGCTGTCGTACCAGCAGCCTGTTGTCCACAGTCTGTACGGCCAGCAGCTTGGAGAGGATTATCGGTTCGTCTCCGGAATCCAGATCCTCTTTTAGCCGACGTTCGTCAAACTCAACCGCTGATCGCCGTTCACGTTCTGGCAACAGGACGAGGGCAGACTTCTTGTGACAGGTACACGCGACCTCCTCATTGAATCACTCCTCACGTTCTCCTGGTTTCTTGCATAGCTTTCACGAAAGCCGTAAATTGTAGCGGTTTCAATAATCCGAAGTCCATTACAATCACGTGCCGGTTCCTGATGCACATTCCCGACGGATTCCTTGATACAAAAACTGCCATTTCCACCGGCGTCTTGTCGGCAACGGGGCTTGGCATGGCGCTCCGTCACGTTGGCCGTCACGTTCAACCCCGGCAAATTCCGCTCATCGGGTTGACGGCCGCGTTCATCTTCGTCGCGCAGATGATCAATTTTCCTGTTGCAGGAGGAACGTCCGGCCATCTGCTGGGTGCAACGCTTGCGGCCGTTCTGCTTGGCCCGAGTGCAGCGGTGATTGTCATGTCGTGTGTTCTCATCATCCAGGCGCTCATCTTTGCCGACGGCGGATTGCTTGCGATGGGGGCAAACGTTCTCAACATGGGCGTCGTTGCCCCCGTGTGTGCATATATCGTTTATCGCACTGCCCGACGATTGCTCGGCGATCGGCGCGGGCAATTGATTTCTGCATCGTTCGCCGCGTGGTGTTCGGCGGTTGCCGCTTCGGTCTTTTGTGCGGGAGAACTTGCCTTTTCGGGCACAGTGGAGTGGAGTCTGGCGCTTCCTGCGATGGCCGGAGTTCACTCTCTCATCGGGATCGGTGAAGCCGCGATCACGATGCTCGTTCTGGCAGCAATCGGCAGAACCCGCCCGGAACTTCTCGATGAAAGCGGTGAGAGGAAGATCACGTTCGAACGAATGCCGATTCTTGTTTACGGCTCAATCCTCATTCTGGGAATGCTCGTCCTCATTGTACCATTTGCGTCGACGCTTCCGGATGGATTGCAGAGAGTGGCACAATTCCTCGGATTTGAATACCGATCCCAAATGCCTCAGGTGATTAATACCCCGTTGAAGGCTTATGGTTTTCCCGGTGTGGAATCGCTGGCGAAGGCATCCGTGCTGGCAGGGCTTGTGGGCGCTGTCAGCGTATTCGGGCTTTCGTTCCTCGTTGCGCGCATCCTCGTTCCCAGGAAAAACGCCGGCCCGATGCCAACATCACATCCATCCTAAGCGACTGCATGCGCCACGATTTTCTCGATCGTTATAGCCGGCTGAAAAGTCCGATTCATTCCGCTCACGCTACCCTCAAATTGTCGGCTGCGCTGTTGCTGGTTGTTACCACGGTCTCCCTGCCGTTCCGGTATCACGGACTGTTCCTCATTCTCTTTGGAATGTTGCTGATTGTTGCCGCGGTCAGCATGATTCCGTGGCGATTTATGTTCGGAAGACTTCTTATCCTCGAACCATTTGCACTCGGCATCGCGGCCATGGCATTGTTTCAAAATAATGGTTTGGCGGTCTTTCTCAGTATCGTTGTGAAAAGCAGTCTGTGTCTTCTCTCAATCATTGTGTTGTCGAACACGACGCCGTTTGCGGAGATCCTTGCGGCACTCCGGAGTGTCGGAGTCCCTCCTCTGCTCATCACGATCCTCGCCCTTGTCTACCGATACTTGTTCGTTCTCATCGACGAAGGAGAGCGGCTCCAACGAGCCCGCAGGAGCCGGACATTTATCACGAACCGTACTGGTCGCTGGATCTCACTCGCATCGCTCGTGGGACAGTTGTTTGTCCGGTCCACGGAACGTGCAGAAAGGATTTTCGCTGCGATGACGTCGAGAGGATGGAAATGAACAACGCGATCGAAGTAAGCAACTTGCGATACACGTATCCGGACGGGAAAGAAGCGCTCCGTGGAATCAGCTTTACGGTTGCGGAGGGGGAATGCGTTGGACTTGTCGGCCCGAACGGGTCGGGAAAATCGACGCTCCTGCTGCATCTAAACGGAATTCTGCCGGATTCGATCGCTGGAATCCCGGCCGTGAAGATCAACGGAAGCCCGATTTCCGGGAAGAACGTCAGCTCAGTTCGCCGCGATGTTGGGCTGCTGTTCCAGGACCCGGACGACCAGCTGTTTTGTCCGACGGTTTTCGAAGATGTCGCCTTCGGGCCAAGGCAATTTGGCTTCCCTGAAGACAAAGTGCGGGCAACTGTCGAACGGTCTCTGTCCCTGTCCGGGCTCGCCGGATTCGAAGGTCGATCTCCCCATCATCTAAGTATTGGTGAGAAAAGGAGAGTTTGTCTGGCAGGTGTGCTTGCGTGTGAGCCCAAGGTGCTCGCACTTGACGAGCCGACGAGCAATCTCGATCCACGGGGGAAAAGAAGCCTCCACGAAATATTGCAGTCACTCCCGGTGACGAAGGTGATTGCGACGCACGACCTCGAAATGGTGGTGGAGTTGTGCGCGCGCACGATTGTTCTTGATGGAGGTGTTGTCGTTGCCGACGGTACAACGGAAGAGTTGCTCGGCAATGAAGAGCTGATGCTGAAGCACGGACTCGAAAAGCCGCATATCCTCCGTCACCGGCATCCGCACGGCTAGCGAAACAACAAGCAGTCTAGTTATTTCCACAAACACCGCCAAATGCCGCGAGAACTTGCAAAAATGTAATTTCCCGCAGCAGCAAGAGAATTTACACGGCCAATTGTCAAAGCTTCAGGGAGTCTCTGCCAACTTTCTCCGTCGGTGGTCGAATGAAACACCGTTCCGCCTTGAGTACAAACAAAAATTTCTGACACCGTAGATGTTATACGAATAATTGTTCCGGAATAATCGCTCCAATACGCAGGATGATAGATGGGCCCTCCAACATCGGCCCAAGTTGT
>DATDNS010000070.1:0-3043 GCA_036518155.1 Bacteroidota bacterium | reverse complement strand
CAAATTGACCCAGCCTGAAGCGCTATACAGAATGGATGAATTCTCATAGATCCATTCCTCTTTGGCATCGCCAGGAGTCGGCTTGTCGGCGATTTGAAGACGCAAATGGAAGAATGACGACGGGTTTGAAGCCGGCATCCTCACATTGATCCAAATGCTGACCGTGTCACTTAGGCTCCAATCCCACGGTGTCGCAGTATCGGGCAAGGTATGCCCGAATTGCGCATATGTTCCATACTCGTGAATGGCACCTAAGTTTGCGTGCACTTTCCATGAGGCTGAGCCGACGACTTTGTCTGTTGAGTCGACTGCAATGCTCCACGAGGTTCCACCTTCTTGCGCCATCCAGGTGGTCGAATCACGGGCGGCGTCAAAATTATTGATCGTCACCGGATTGATTGACTGTCCAAATGTGGCAGCCGTTGCTACCGTGAGGACAATCAGTAGAGAGAGTACCATTCGCATGTGTGGGTCTCCTTGGATGTTTGGTTGGTTAATTAACTCCGCTGCAGAATTGTCATTATTGACAAATTGAGCACCGAAAATAAACGTAGTCCTGAAACGGGGCAATTGCTATGCCAGGCCTAAAACGAAGAAAAACAGCCGCTTTTCGCAATCCTGGGACGAACAATTATCAGGATAATAACGGCGAGTTACTGATTCTAGTAAACCGGGGAATGGGATAAGCAGAAGAACCAACAGCGGAAGGGTCGAAAGTGCTCGAGTCTATTCTTTGATCCCAAGCTCTTTGCACATTCGATGATAGTTCGGAGGAGCAAGTCCAAGCTTTCTCGCGGCTTCGGCATCTGAAGTTGATTTTTTGCGGATGTACTCGAAGTACTTTCGGCGGAGTTGATGTTCCAAATCTCGCAAAGGAACTGTGGAATCTGAATCGTGAAAGATTACGCCGTCAGGCCTGTCGACCAATGATGATCCCGAATGGATCAGCAACAAATCCCCGATTATCGCCTCATCGATTGTTTCGTGTCCCTGCAACACAAGCCTCTGGACGACATTCTTAAGTTCCCGCACGTTGCCCGGCCACGCGTATTTCGCCAAGACGTTGAATACCGCCTCGTCCGTCCGCGGTGCTGGACGTTCGGTTTCTACGCTCATCCGCTCCATATAGTGTTCCCACAAAACGGCAATGTCTTCAGGCCTGTCGCGGAGCAAAGGGACGGAGATTGGCACAACGTTGAGCCGATAGAAAAGATCTTCCCGGAACCTGCCTGCCGAGACCTCCTTTTGAAGAATCTTGTTCGTTGAGGCAATTATTCGCACGTCCACTTTGACTTTCTCAGTTCTTCCGATTTTTTCGATTTCACCCTCCTGGATAACGCGTAGCAATTTTACCTGTGCTGAGAGAGGAAGGTCCGTAACCTCATCAAGAAAGAGCGTTCCGTGATGCGCGGCCTCGAAGAAACCGGCCTTCGCATTGGTGGCGCCGGTAAATGAACCCTGTTCGTGCCCGAAGAGGGCGCTCTCGATGAGATCGACGGGAATACTTCCACATTGAATCGCGACAAAGTTTTCAATCCTCCGGCGGCTCTCGTAGTGGATATTCTTTGCTACAAGTTCCTTCCCTGTTCCCGAAGCGCCTGTAATGAGTACGGTGGCGTCGCTGATCGCGAGTTGTTTGATTTGCGCACGCAGCTTCTGAATCTGTGGAGAAATTCCGAGAATCCTCGTTTGAGCGAGTTTTTCTTCCACGTCCCGCTGAAGTTTGCTCAACGATTTCGATTGCTCGTGCAGAAGAGCTTTCCGCTGGTACGCGTTGAAGATGCTGAGGATCAGGTCGGTCGGCTGGTAGATGTATTCCTCGATGTCGGCGGGGTACTTCGTGCAATACCAGAATGCCCCGGCTGAGAGAAGACGGTTGGCAAAATCGAAGTCGGTCACATTGATCGTCATTTTAGTCATAACGATGATCTGCACGGATGGGGCAATCCGCTTGATCGCCCTGATCAAGGCTTCCCCCATCAGACCCCCTGCCAGCTGCAAATCCATAATGACAAGGTCGAACTGATTTGTCTTCTGTTCGAGAAGGTTCAGAGCGGCATCGCCGCTGGCCACCACATCCACGATCGCAATCTGGTCTTCGAACGGTTTGAGCGTGCTCCGGAGCCGCCGAACATCATACTCCTCATCCTCGACAACAAGCACCCGGATGGTTCGCGGAAAGAGTCTGTCTCCCCGGAGATGATTACCCATGATGTGGTACCGTAAATATGAACCGTGCGCCGCCTTCCGGTTTGTTCCCGACATCGAGGGTCCATCCGAAACGCTGCGTGGCAAGTTCGTAGGCAATATAGCAGCCGTAGCCGCTGTGTTCTTTCCCCCGCGTCCCCGGCGATGTCATGTGCTCATTGAATATTTTCCTCACTCCCCGTCCATCAACCTCGAGGAGGGCTTCGGGTACACCAACCCCGGTATCCTCGATGACAATCGTGGATTGTTTCTTTACAGGAACATACGAGGTCTTGATCGAAATAACGTTGTGCCCGACACACGCGTGGTCAAGACTGTTTTGAATAATGGGTTCGATGACTTCCCAGAACGCGTACTCATTGACAGCAACCGGTGGCACACCGGGATCGAAATCAAGAATAAACCGCACGCCGCCCCGCTGGTCTGTCACTCGTTTGAAAATGTTATCGACGATAAAGCTGATGACCTCGTTGATATTGGTACTGAACATCGGACCACGGATGGTCTGAATGGGTGGATCATACCATTTCATATCGTAGATGACACGGGCGACAAAACTTGCATATTTGTTGATGCGCTCTCTGACGAGGTCGATGTTGTCTGCCGTCATCGTGCGCAAATCCTCTTTAATAAACCCTCCAATTTTCTCGGCCTTGTGATGGGTATGGTAAATCCGCTTCGTAAAATGTGTCTCCTTCTGACTGTTGATCTGGTCGGCCAGATGACGCTTTTGTTCTTCAAAAAGAAGGTGCTGCGCCGTGTTGCGGTCGCGAAGCGTCCGGGTCGAGACATAAAACATCGCGATCAGGCCCGCAATAATGAGGCCGGTGTAGAC
>DATDNS010000069.1:0-2816 GCA_036518155.1 Bacteroidota bacterium | reverse complement strand
AAGGCCAATACGTTCTCCTTTCGCCAGGATAGCACGTTTCTCTATTACTGGGGACTGGATGACCCGTCGCTCGCGGCAATCATTGATATCGACACCGGCAACGAGATTATGTTCGGAGACGACCCGACCGTCGATGAGATTGTGTGGACGGGCCCGCAGACGCGCATCAGAGACAAGGCGGCGAAAGCGGGCGTTGGCAGAACCATGCCCCAGACTAAACTTGGCGTTGTGGTGAGGGAGGCGGCTCAAAAAGGGCGGAAGATACATTTCCTTCGTCAGTATCGTGCCGATAATCTCCTCAAGGTTGAGTCGCTCGTACAAATGCCCGCGAGCCAGGTCAATGCATCCGCTTCTGTTGATTTCCACAAGGCGGTCGTTGCACAGCGATCTGTGAAGTCGAAGGAAGAAGTCGAACAGATCGAAATTGCTCTCGATATCACTCGCGAAATGCAGATTGCCGCGATGAAGATGTCCAGGCCTGGAATGTACGAGCGTGAGGTGGCGGGAGCGATGAACGGCATTGCCATCGCCCGCGGAGGAGATCTTGCGTTCCCGATCATCTTTTCCGTCCACGGTGAAACGCTTCACAATCACCACCACGGAAACAAGATGAAAAGGGGAGACATCGTTGTGAACGATTCAGGCGCGGAATCTTCGTTGCATTACGCAGGTGACATCACGAGAACATTCCCCGTGAGCGGCAAGTTCAACCAACGTCAGCGTGAAATTTATCAACTCGTTCTTCAGGCACAGAAGAAATCGATCGGGATGATCGCCCCCGGCGTGAAATACCTGGATGTCCATCTGACATCGTGTCGTGCGCTTGCCGCCGGCCTGAAAGATCTCGGCCTGATGAAGGGCGACACGGAGGAAGCTGTTCGGGAAGGCGCCCATGCAATGTTTTTCCAGTGCGGAACCGGACATATGATGGGACTCGACGTGCACGACATGGAAAACCTTGGCGAAGAGTTCATCGGATACGACGATCAGACAAAGAGAAATTCTCAGTTTGGCTTGTGCTATCTCCGGATGGCGAAGGCTCTGCAACCCGGAAATGTTGTCACCGTCGAACCCGGCATCTATTTCATCCCTGAACTCTACAAAGCGTGGAAGTCGGAACGAAAGCACGAACAATACCTGAACTACCCTGCCATCGGGAAATACATGGACTTCGGCGGTGTGAGAATAGAAGACGATATCCTGGTAATGGAACGCGGCTTTCGTGTCCTTGGCAAGAAGATACCAAAGACAATTTCCGACGTCGAAGCGATGTGTTCGTGAAATCCTCTTTCTTGTACAATCTCAATCTCCTCAAATAGTGAAATCCATGAAGACGAAGATAGTTATCGTAGTGTTGTTCGCAGTTGCCTGTTCGTGTGTCATTGCACAACCGGTCAAGTTTGACGATTACTTCATCAACAAGACAATGCGGATCGATTATTGGCACGTCGGAAGTAAACTCCAGGAGTCCGTCATTCTTGACAGGGTCTATCAGCAGGGAATCTGGGCGGGAAATCCGGAAAAGCTTCTCTACCCATTCCCGTATGGCCGGTATTACGCAAAGGTCTACGACAAATCAAGCGGTGCCCTGATCTTTTCGAAAGGTTATGACGGTTATTTCGCAGAATACAAGACCACCGATCCGGCTGGAAAAGGTATGCAAAGAGTCTTCTCGCATTCGGCTTTGATCCCATATCCCAGACATCCCATCCGCTTTGTGATTGAGCGGCGAGATTCTGTCAATGCTTATCATCCTTTCTTTGAGCAAGACATTGACCCTGCCGATTACCATATCGACACGGGTTCGCCGCAACGTGGAGACAAGGTGTACGAAATCGTAAAGAACGGTGACCCGCACGACAAAGTCGACCTTGTGATTCTCAGTGAAGGTTACACAGCTGAAGAGAGAGCAAAGTTTGAAGCCGATCTGAAAAAGTACACGGACATCTTCTTCAGCTGGGAACCATACAAAACATACAAAGGACGGTTCAATGTCTACGGTGTCTTCAGCCCTTCTCCTGAGGGCGGTGTCGACGAACCGCGGCAGGGACGATATCGGAACACACTCCTCAATGCAACATTCAATTCAATGGATTCGGATCGATACTTGCTGACGGAAGACAATAAGACAGTGCGCGATATTGCAGGTCAGGTGCCCTACGATGCTATCCTCATCATGGCGAACAGCAAACGATACGGGGGCGGTGCACTCTTCGGGAATTTTTCAACGTTTACGACAGACGGACCGTGGAGTGAGTACGTTTTTCTCCACGAATTCGGCCACAATTTTGCGTTCCTCGGTGATGAGTACTACACATCCGACGTTTCCTACAATGAATTTTTTACGCCCGGAGTCGAACCAACAGAACCCAACCTGACGGCGCTCCTTGACCCGAAGAATCTCAAATGGAAAGACCTTGTGACGCCGGGAATTGCGATCCCGACGCCGTGGGGTCAGGATCGGTATGACAGTCTGAGCGTGGCGGTAACGAAGATCGGCAAGGAAGAGTCGGAAACAATCGACAAAATGACGAAAGCGGGAGTAAAAGAGACGGATGTGACGAAAGCTCGTGAGGAGTTTGCCAAACGAAGACAGGCTGTGCAGAAGGAACTTCGCGAATTTATGATGAACAATCCATTAAGGGGCAAGATTGGCGCATTTGAGGGGGCTGGTTATTCTGCAAAGGGTCTGTACCGTCCAACAATCAATTCGTTGATGAATCAGTTCAACGATCTGGACAAGAGTTACTACGGGGTGAACGAGAGAGCGATTGTGCGGATGATCGAATTCTACAGCAACCGGTAATCAGACTACC